>CAYGYB010000049.1:0-8307 GCA_964354015.1 uncultured Candidatus Bathyarchaeia archaeon | reverse complement strand
ACGAGTACATCGAAGCCCACAGGGACACCCCGCAGAGGGGAGAAGAGCTAAAAGAACGTCTAAAAGTCATAGAAATCATCCGCGAAGAGCTTGAAACAAGCCTAAAACGGCTTTCCAGTCCATCAGAAGGCACAGTGTGACGTCACAAATCACACTACAACAACACAGTTTTGCTTGCGGGAAAACAAAGCAGAATAACAGCCAATAACGCGGTTTAAATCGAAAAATAAACCTGAAAAGAGGTTTTTATCGCGGCATGTACGTAGTAAAAAAAGGAAGGATAGATTCTTCAAAAACTGTGATGTGTGACGTCATGCAGTGCGTTTTGTCAAAAACACCATAAGCTTTAAATGTCCACGGATAAACTGTGATGTGTGATGCAACTGTTTGAATCACAGCTAAATCACAGAAGTGTAGGACATGGTTGAGTTTTTACTCGTACTCATAGGGGTTTTGTTAGCTGCGACTGTAGGTGCTGCCTTTGAGTATTACAGGCAGATTCGCAAGGCGCAGAAGGAATATGAGAAAGCAAAGGAAGCTGTGGAATACATTGTCCTGAGTTTCAACAGGGAAATTAAACGTGAAGCCGACAAGCTGGAGATTGTGGCGTTTAAAGTGGAAGGAATAGCGTCTAAGGCAGATAATAGCCTTAAAAAGGCGGACGCAGTCGAAAAGAAAATTGTGCCTCTTGAAAGCAGTGTCAACGTTATCGCGGAAAGTAACACGAGCATTTTAGCGCGGTTAACTGAGGTTGACACGAAAATGCGTGATGCCGAAGCGTCACATGAAACATTGAAAACGAAAGTCACAGCGTTAGATGAGCAACTGCAAAAAGTCACAGTCATACCTGAAGGGAGGAATGAGCCTGTTATACCGATTAGAAGGGACAAAGCCATTGCTGCGTTAACGGACACGGAGTTAGCGGTTTTAGAAATGCTCTCAACTGAAGGGTCGAAGACGGCGCCTGAAATTAAGGAAAGAGTCCAGCTCAGCAGAGAGCACACCGCACGACTGATGAAGAAACTGTATGAAGAAGGCTATTTGGAAAGGGAAACAGGCAAAATCCCATTCAAGTACAGTGTCAAAAAAGAAATGGGAAAGCTCTTGAAAAGAACAGAACCGGAACAAGCATAATTATTGTAGGGAAACGTTGCCTTGGCTACGCAATTGCTTGAGGCGTTCGTCCAAGTCTGAAAGCCGCGGCGAATCAGGAAGCGCATAGTCCGCTTTGCCTCGCTTATCCAAATACTCTGGGTAATGAGATACTTTTACAGGCACCGCAAATTTGATCTTGGGCTCAGAAATCAGCAGGGCTTCGCCTACGTCAAGCATTTTTATCTCTGTTTCACTGTACTCCATGTAAGGCGTGTTCTCAGTCAAGTAAACCCTATCTTTCTTCAACTCAGTCTTCATGATAACCTTAGTCCACAACTCAGCAAAAACATCAAAGGTTATCCTTGAAGGTCTAGGCGTCACGGCATTAAGACCCACGCGGTACTTGCGGTAAGTAAGGGCAATGTCAGAAAAAATTGTCCGAGGCTTGTTGGGATCAAGAAACTCGTGTGCTTCTTCAAGCGTTATCAGAAGCGTAGGAAGCTTGTGCCATTCTTCATAGTTCTCTTCCCACATGCGTTTGTAGTGCTCCGCTACTGTTAAGGCCAGTAAGCAAACAAGGCGGTTCTGATCTTCGGAGCGCAAACCTGAAATGTCAACCAGACAGGTTACGCCCTTGCATATGTTCTGCAGGGCGCTGTCAGTGAAAGTGTAATTGGAAGCAGGAAACAGGTCATGCGGCAAAGAGGAGAGTTTTTGCATAAGGGCCTCGACAACAACTTTCTGCGCGCGTATACTGACGTTGCCCTCAGCCCGGTAGAGTTCGCGCGCTTTTTCGATCCATTCTGCCCCAAAATGCCTGTACAACGCCCAAGCAAGCCTCCTTTGGGGAGACTGGATATCAGGGAAAAGGGTGTCCAGTTTAGCAGGAGTCAGCGTGTGCAGGCCGACAGCCATTTTCCCGTCTCGGGAGGAGTAGTATTGAACTTTGCTGTAGAAGAGAGGGTGATCCTTTAAGCCTCGTTGCGATTTGATTTCCTTTCCTTCTAGAAGCTGCCCTGCAAAATCAAAAATCAACGCCACGGCGTTTGGACTATTGTCGATAATTTGCGCATTCAGAACCAGTTCCGTGTTGGTTTTTCCCGAGCCAGTCATGCCAAACATACCCATCATTCGCGGGATAGCATCAATGTTCACACCCACTGAACCCAAGAGTTTGTCTTCCGAGCGTAAACGCCCCACTTCAAGCTCGCCTGAAAGCTTAAGGATGGAGCAGTCTTCTTCGCTGGCAGCGTAAACTTTGTCCTTGTAATTTGGGTTGAAAGTGGGAGAACGCACTCTATCTAATCGTTTCTCTAGGAACAGTATCGCGTCAACGCTGCGGTAAGCCGAGTAGGGACCGAACGCTTCTTTACCCTCAGCTTCCCGCAACTGTTCAACCAGCTCAAGAGTAGAGCTGCTTTCAGAGTTAACAACTCGTGCATAGAAGGTTCTTTCACCTGACTCTATTCGCACGATTTGCCCAAAGGACAAGCAAGTGCCCTTGTTTGCCAAGAAAGAGACAGAATCACCCTTTGTGCCACAAACAAAACCTATTGGTTCAATACTGGTCATCCCACCACTCCCATTCAAAAGCATGTTTCACACCGTGAATTTCATCGGCAAAACTGCAACAGCGCTCTTCCCTCCGCAAGGTATCTAGCAAGCCAGCATTTTTCAGCGTTTCTTCAATTTGATCATGATAGTGAAGCAGCATGGAGTCAGAAGGGGCAGAGAAGTCATGCGCTAAATAGAGGCTTATTGGATAACCGATGCACCTTGGATCTTCAGACACACTAGTTAAAGGCGAAAGCAACTCCGTAACGTCTTGGTTAGTCAGGTAATCCATTATGTCACAGCGAAAGACGTTGGAACTGTCAGCGCACAACTTTACAATCGCGATATCACCATACAAACTTCGGTCTTTGTCAGCTTTCCGCACTGGATAATAAACCCAAATGTCGTAAGTAGCCATCATGTACGTAGTAGCCACTAAATCTCGTCCCTTGTCATCATGCAAGGAAGGAGAATTTTTGCTAATAGCAAGAAGATTCAGCCCGTTCTTTTCACAGTGCTCATAAAGGGATACACGAAACTTCCGTTCTCCACCAAAATAACCGCCACCGTCCAAAAGGAGGTACATACTACGTACATCCCCAGGTACGTAGTAAGGCTGGGCTGCTACGTCTTTTAGAACCTTTAAGGCCATTTGGCTCTCCAACTCAATTCTGACATCCTGCAAAAAGCTCTTACGTACACGGGCGTCTCCAACAACAGTGCACACTCTCTCGGAGTAATCCCAATCCACAGCGCGTCCCCTAACGGTTGCACATGAGACGCGCATAAGGTAGATGCCCCAATTATTAGCTCTTTTCAGAGTTCGCGTGGAGCAGTCGACAGCTATGAAACTTCCATTTGAGAGGGATGCTTTTTTAAGGGGTTTTATCAGAGAAGCGTCTGGTTTAACTGCCACCATAGGTTCCAGTCTTACTTCGGTGCTTCCTGCCACTCGACCCTTGTCTACGTAGCATTTAAGCTTCTTTTCCATTTCGGTAAAGTCTGTATCTACGTGGGAGTTCATCAATATTCTTTCCTTTACAGGCGGCAACTGCAGAGAGTTAATGTAAGAATTGGAGACGGATGTTTTAATATTTTGCGAGTTTTAAGGGTCATTCCTAACACTTTTGGTAGTAATCTCCAAGAGGGTGAGGTTTTAAAGTAAACTTATTTCATTTGCTGTTTAATGGTTGCGCGAGGGACTTGCGGGGCAGCTTTGTATTTCAGGTTGTTGCCGTCTCCAGCTCTTAAAAGCAGGCCTCTGTTTGTCATCCGCGCCAAGTAAGTTGATATTGTGCTCAAACTTACGGGTTCCTTAAGTTCCTGTTCATAAACGGACTGAACCTCTCTGGAAGAGAACCAAATCAGTGGAAAACTTTTCTGAATAACTGAGCGAACCTTTTCGAATCGTGAAGAACTTTTACCCGCTACTGTGCCGCTAATTCCAGGGTTTGCGCCTTCCCCGGGCATGCCGCCTAACAATTCTACAAGGTCTAAGAGGCGAACAGCCTTATCCCTAGTTATTTGGCCTTCGAAGGCAATAGTGTACCGATTGCCCTCACTATCGAAAAGCTCCACGCGCATTTTCCGGGCGGGCATTATGGTGTACACCTTAAGCGGTGTTCACAAGCTTTACACTTCACACCTTATAGCTGTTATGGTGAAAACAAAAAAGGTAAAAAGAATCGTGACGTGTGCAAATTAGGAAAAAGGCAAAAATCGAAGAGTTTTCGGCATTACAGGCTTCACAGAGTTTTAAAATGCTGGAAAAATTGCTGTTACATCTCAGTTTGGCATTTCCAGTAGAAGCTTAGGGGTGCCTTGTTCACAGAAAAGGGACGCAAAACAAGTAAGTTCACACAAAAGGAAAGCCATAAAGCAACAGTTTTATTGTAATTTCACATGGTATTCACAAAATGTGAACGAAAACACTGAAGGAAACACACCAACGTCCGCTACACAAATGAGTGCAAGTTAGCAGCAAATTCTTTTCACCGAGTAAACATGGGTGAAACTGTAAAATATCCAAGAAAATCAAAGAAAAAGTTGACCGCCCTCAGCCACCCCTCCATTTCCTCTCGAGAAGTTTAAGCAAGTGTTCACTCGAAGTAGGCGGTCGAAAAAATTCTAAAAGGTCTATCTAATTTCTTTAACAGTTAGTATTATTATAGTTACGTGCGCTCTTATCTCTCAGAGTATATTTCCTTTAAAGGAAATTAGAATCACTTTTTACTACTAAATACAGAGTTCCAGTCGAAATCTTGGGGGGCGTCCGTATTGTTTACTTTTGTGACAATTCAAGTGCATACCCTTTTAGGATTATTGTGCTTCGGAACTAGTTTTTTGTACTGTACTCTTTATCTGTTCCACGCGAAATAACGGTGTTGCCTCTAAAATGAGGCTGGGATGCCAAATGGTAAATTCAACCGTACTTGACGACGTATTCGAAAAATTCGTAAACGGCGCCAAACTCTTCAAAGACCGAGAAGTCTTACGGCATGACTATCTGCCTGAAAAACTTCCCCACAGAGAAGAGCAAATACAACGGCTTGGTGAAACAGTCGCGCCTGTCCTTAGGGATGCCCGCTGCTCCAACATTTTTATTTATGGCACAACTGGCACTGGAAAAACCGCCGTAACCAAGTACGTGCTAAGCCACTTGGAGACCAAAGCGAAGGAGTACGGCGCGCCAGTCAAATTTTGCTATGTTAATTGCCGCATGATAGGTTCGGAGTACCGCATCTTCGCGAATCTCAGCCAAAACATAGGCATGCCTATACCTTTCACGGGTTTATCTGTTGGCGAAGTTTTTGATAGATTCCGAAATGGGCTGGATGCTTCCCGAACAATTTTCATTGTAGTTTTAGATGAGGTGGACGCGCTGATCAAAGATCGCGGTGACAGTCTTCTCTACGAGTTAACCCGAATAAATGAAACCTTACACCAAAGCAAAGTTGCAATTATCGGCATATCTAATGACTTACGCTTAAAGGAATTTCTTGATCCCCGTGTTTTTAGTTCGCTCAGCGAGGAAGAAATGGTCTTTAGACCGTATGACGCAAGCGAACTTCGCAACATTCTTCTTGAACGTTCAAGATTATCTTTCCACGATGGTGCACTATCCGACGCTGCTTTGAGCATATGTTCTGCTCTGGCTGCTGCAGAGCATGGCGACGCAAGACGCGCTTTGGACCTGTTGCGTGTGGCAGGCGAAGTTGCTGAACGCCAAGGCGCAACTGTGATCACTGAGGAGCATGTTCGGGAAGCTGAAAAGCATATTGAACATGATCGTGTTGTGGACGCTTTGCAGAATTTAACTTTGCACTCAAAGTTGGTGCTTCTTAGCGTTTATCACTTAAACAAGTCGAGTGCTACTACTGGAGAAATCTACGATGTCTATAATGAACTCTGCGGTGAATTAGGTGCTGGGCTTCTGACACAGCGGCGTTTGGGTACTCTGGTTAATGAGCTTGATGCGATGGGCCTCTTGAACGCGAAAGTGGTCAGCATGGGGCGGTACGGTCGCACGAAAAAGATTCGGCTGGAAATATCTCGTACTCTGCTTAAGGACGTCTTCGGAAACGATGCTAGACTTGGGCGTATGCTCGGTTATGACCCGAAGATTCTTTCCAAGAATGGTACTGGCAGCCGTTGACGACAGCGCTTTCCAGAGGAACAAACAAACGACGATTTTTCTGAGGTAGCCTTCTCAAACCTTTACACGTAGCCCGATTAGTCGTCCATGGTTTTTCCTAAATGAATGAAAGCACATTTGTTTCTAGCGTTTGCAGGTTCACCACTGGCACTTTTCCAGGTGTCGGGATTAACCCGAGTTTCTGCATGTAGTCGGTTTGTTCTTGCCAACCGCCAGAATTCACGATTAGCACGCCGCGATAATTACAGTAGCCCATTACGTGTATGTGGCCCGCGTGAAAAATGTCTGGTAGTCGTTCTATGACCATAAAGTCTCGGTTTTCAGGCGACAGCATTGTTTTTCCGCCGTATACAGGCGCTAAATGACGGCTTTGCAGTAACAGTTTCATTGCTTTCTCTGGGTGCTCGTGGTCCATGCCTGGTACTGTGTTGATTATGTCGTCTAAACTGCGACCGTGGTACATTAAAACTTCGACGCCGTGGAGGCTGACTATGCATGGGTCTCCAAGCGAATGTACTCTTCTTGTTTCTTGCAGGATTTTGAGGTAGTCACTTGCTATGGCCGGTTGCGGTAGCGCCTTTCTTGGGGCGTCATGGTTTCCAGGTGCGATAATTACTTCCACATAGTCTGGTATTCGTTCCAAAAGTTTTGAGGCAAAGTGGTACTGTTTGTGAATGTCTTTTATCACTAGTTCTTTCGCTTGGTTTGGGTAAACTCCTACGCCGTCAACTATGTCGCCTGCAATTAGCACGTATTTCACGCGTCCTGCTATCTCTTTCATTCTGTCGTTGCCGTATTTCCCGTTAAGCCATAATATGAAACGTTTGAAGGCTTCTCTTTGAAATTTGGTGCTGCCTACGTGCATGTCTGAGGTGAGCACAGCGTAGATGGGTTCGGTTGCTCTGCGTTGGGGTTTTTGACCTACTTCTGGAAAGATTATGTCTTCGGCCAAGAAAAGGCGGCTTCTTGTTTTTACCACGGCGATGCACACGACTTGGTCGAGGAGAAGCAAGCTGGCTTTTTTGTGCAGTTCTTCTGGTGCATTACGAGTTATCAGTACGGTGGCGCTTGAATGCAGATCTTCAACTGTCAGCATTATCTGTTGTTTTGCTTCGCGCTTTTCAGTTATTATGCAGATGATCTTTAGTTTTGTCTTGGGTGGCGATTTTACTGCCTCTGATATTGGTGTTGCCGCTTTGACATCAATCCTTTGCCTTAGTAGGCGTTCAAGTCGCTTGAATCGGTCTTGAAAGTACTGGAGGTAGTCTTCAATTGTTCCGTTGGAGCTGAGTTTACCCGTGGGGTCTTCTATTACGCTGATGTCTGCTTCTACGTCTTTGGCGTAGGGGTGGAAGACACTTGTTCCTTCAGTCAGTTGCTTTTCTGGTTGTTCTTCGAGGGTTTCCTCTAAAGGCTGGCTTTGCGTTTCTTCTGAGGGCTCTGGTGGTTTCAGAACTGCTTCCAGAAAGGTTCTGTCAATGAAAAAGGGTTTCTCTTCCAATTCGCTTATTCGTTGTAACGCCTTGCTTATTATCTCCGTTGGGTCGTCAGTGGCAGCGACTATGCTTAAAAATTCGAAAGCGTCTCTGTTTAGCTGGTATCCTGCTGTAATGGCGGTTTCTATGGCTTTTTGAAGTTTTTCTCTTTCGCTCATGCTGTTAGTGTTCTCCAGTCTCTTTTCTTTGGGACGATTATGCAGGCTTTTCCATCGCCTATCTGTTCTGTTTGATTTTTCAGGTGAAGCGTTGCTGTTAAGGCGGCTGTAACGGCGTCGATTTCATGTGTTGCCAACTGTCGCATCTCTAATTCTCCTTTCAGCCCCAACGTTTTTAGGGTTTCTTGGATTGTTTTCCAGTCTTTTAGTGACATTTGCAGGGCTTTCCGGGTTGACGTTGGATGCACTTCGATTGTTTTATACGTGTTCTCCTCTATTAGCCTATTCAATTTTATTGCGCGTAAGGTAAGCGTTTTCATTGCGGGGAGGGTTGGAGGAAATACGCGGT
>CAYGYB010000048.1:0-8368 GCA_964354015.1 uncultured Candidatus Bathyarchaeia archaeon | reverse complement strand
CTATAGGGGGTAGGTCCGTATTGGCGGTTTTTCACGCCAAAAACATGTTGAAAAACGATAAGACCATACCACAGCAAATCGGCACAGATTCTGTTAACTTGTCGTCATAGGCTTTTCTCTGTTAACTCTCGTCACATGGCTTGCGTTCTGGATTATTGTCACCCACTTATTCTCACCCTGAATCTTTATCCCGCATGCTTCACTTGGAGTTTTGCCATCTAATGCTTCGTGTGGTCTGAAGTAATTGTGATAGATTTGGTATCCTGCGAGTATGGGTGTGCGTTTCTTTTTTAGTCCGCGCATTGTCTTTTCTCTGTCACGGATTTCTCCATTCATTCTCTCCATTTTATTGTTGTTGTGGTCACCTTGCAGTCTAATATGGCGTGTATGAAGGGCATTGGGAAAAATCTGTTTAGACGCTACAGAGTACGTTGGTAGTCCGTCAGTAATGAAATTCTTAGGTTGCTTACCCATAAGCCTTCTAGCTTGAATGAAAAGCTGTCTCGCATCATGCTTGTCTTTTGTCTCTGCTACCTCTTGAGCTATCCAAAACCGCGTCTCATCATCCATAACAGCAAAAAGATACTTCATGTCACCTTTTACTTTAATGTACAACTCATCAGCTCTCCAAGTATCCGATACGTTAGGCTTCATATTTTCTAAGTAACTCTGCATCAGTTTAACGTACTTCTTTATCCACTTCAAAACCGCAACATGGCTAACCTTAACGCCTTGAAGTTTGAGGAACTTCTGAACGTTCCTAAGCGACTCGCCAGTGAAGTACAACTGCATTGCACTTGTGATTATTTGCGGTGTTGCTCTCATGTGCTCGAAGCCTAAGTTTATGGTGAAGTAGTGACCGCAACCACGACAAAGATATTTCTGTATATTACCATGCTTATTTTTGCGTAACCCAGCTTTCACTATATTGGGAGAGCCACAATATTGGCAAGCTTGAACGTTAACTTCTGCTATTACCCTGTTTATTGCTACCTCGGCTCTTAGCGACTGAGAAATAGCAACAGCGTGTATGTGCTTGCACTTCACATGACGCCACTTATTATCTGGGCATTCGCATATCCATTCACCATCAACCTTGCTTATGATGTACTCTCCCATATGTGACTGAGACTTAACCGTGTAAGTAAAGTCGTCTATCCGTTTAACTTGACCGTTAAGCTTTGCGATTGCTTGACCGCGTTCTTCTCTTGTGGTCAATAGTTGGTTGCTCATCGTTATCGCCTTTTCATCTACCTATGCGCATATAGGCAGAAATGGGTATAAGCTTATCGGTAGACTTAAATACACCCAATAGGTAGATATATCTACGGTGATAACATAAAATGAGTTTAAAAAGCACGGTTGGAGTAGCTAAAACAGGAACAACTTCCCTCAGAGCAACAATACCTGAAGGCATAGTGGCTTTTCTGGAACTAAAAGCTGGAGATAAGCTTGATTGGAAGATGGAAATGATAGACGACAGACGAATAGCCATATTGGAAAAAGTAACGTCACCTGAAGATAAAATGAACAGAATAAAGTTAAAGTACGTTCCGCAAGAGGGAAAAAAGAAAAATGAATAAGGTAAAAGAAGAACTTGAGAAATTCGTCAGACGATATTACGATTTGGAGATAATAATTTCACCTCAAGCAGGTGCCATCCAGATGTCTGGTGGCGACAACATCGCTGATTGTCTACAAAAAGCTATAATTACATACATGCTTTATCCTCCCAAAACTAATAGCGAGGAATTAACGGAAGAGGAACACAAAGTATTTGCCTACATGACTAAAATTATTTCATACGGAATGGTGTCACCTAGTTCAGACTTGTTGGGAAAACTTGATGCTGAAAGAAAACGAAATGCTGAACTCCTAAGAGACTTATCAATCTCTATTGCAAGTTACACAGCATTGGAGAGAAAATACAACAGAATCGCCAAGAATCTTGACCAAAACCCATCCAAACCCACAGAAAAGACGGATGACGATAATGAGTAGCTCAGAAGAACGTGATTTCATCGAACGATGCCCCTACTGCCAAAAGTTTATGACCACACAACAGCTTGAAAAACATAAGTGCGAAGGAACGGCGTTTTCAGGGATGAAGGAAATTCCTGTTCGTAATATATATGACCTTACTGAAGGCAAAAGTAAAGTAATAATCGCACATGGTTACGATGGCATAATGTATAAACTCTTTGAAACAACAAATCCTCTCGGTAATGACTTATGTGACGACAGTTACCATGGAGAGCAAAACAGACGCAAAGTTACCAGAATCTCGGCACACTCTATTTATAGTATTTAAAAGGGGGGCTATAGTCAAAAATCACACCAGTACAACAAACTCGCTTTCACCATTTCCGCACAGTTAATCTTAAATACGACTGCCACAATATCGCCTCTTCAATTGTCTGGTGTCCACTGAAGTGTTGGTCGTCTCAAACATCGACCTAACCCCAAAGCTTCACGCAATGAAGCCTTCAAAGTTTCTCGAATCAACAATAAAAGACTTCACCATCAACATCAACAACGACTACCGCTACATGAAAACAGGCTACTACGTCTCACTGCACGCAGAAATCCTCGGCAACAAAGTCATCCCCACAAGCGAAAACATCCTAGACACAAACAGAACTCCCATCCTCCTGCTCAGAGCCGCAAAAGCCGGAATCCCCACATTACCCTTCATAGTAACAGACTCGGTGAAAAAAATAATCAATGAACTTGGTTTTCCAGTAGTCATTTTTGCCGTTAACCCATTCATTTACGACGGCTACAAAACCGCCCACAACAAAAGCGCACTCTACAGAGCCCTGAAGAGCTTAGGCATGAACTACAAATTTACCGTGTGCGCCCAACCACTAAAAGGCAAAATGTTCTCATTCAACTCATTTTTCGGCAAATGCGACCAAGATGGCGAAACGAAAAAAATTTCAGAAAAAGTTTACGACCTGTTCAAGATTCCACTGTGCACACTGCATGTTCAGAAGGTCGAAGAAAAAGCGTACCTCTGTGGTTTCCAACCCGTAAAAAAGGACGAATTATCCACGTGTGATTTGAAAATGATTTCCCAAGAAGCTTCATTACTTTCAAACCAAGGTGAACCTTTCGGTGTCTAAAATCGCCTGCTTCGTCGAAAAATACAACTTCTCTGACCCTAGAGAAGAAGCAGCACTCCAAAACTTCAAACGCACAGCAGAAAACACAGGGCACCAATTCAACTTCCTATTCAAAGAAAACATCCAAGAAATCCCCAAATACAACGCCATATTCATCAGGGCAACAACAGACCCACTCTACACGGCATACATAGTCTCCAGAACGGCATGGGAACTCGGATTAAAAGTCATCGACGACCCAGAATCCATCCAAATATGCGCAAACAAAATCCACCAATACGCCCTACTCGAAAAATTCAACGTGCCCCACATCCCCACAGTTTTCTTAAACAAAGACGAACTGCACCACAAAAAAATCACCGACATATTCGACGCACTAGGCAAACCCGTAGTCATAAAAGCACCCTACACAAGCTTCTCCCGATTCGTAGAAAAAGCAGCCTGCGAAACCAGCTTCCGCGAAGTAGCCAAACGATACTTCAAACGCTCAGACATCCTAGCAATACAAAAATTCACACCAACAACCTTCGACTGGCGCGTTGGTGTCCTAAACAACGAAGTGCTATACGTATGCAAATACTTAATCCCGAAAGGTAAATGGAAACATGGCGCCAAACTCAGAGGCAAACCCACAGTTGTATGGGGCAGAACCGTGTCACTGAAAAAACAAAACGCACCCGCCAAAATCAAAGAGGTAGCACTGCAAGCCTGCAAAGTAGTAGGAAAAGGGCTTTATGGAGTGGACATCAAGGAAGTCAACGGCGAACCCGTAGTAGTAGAAGTAAACGACAACCCAAGCATCTACGCAGGATACGAAGACCTAAGAGACAAAGACCTATACGCGAAAATCATCAACTACCTAACCGAATAAACAGTTAAATACGCGGCAAATTTTTTTTCGACACATATTTATCCCTACTCAGATAATCTAAGACCACAAGAGGGAAAAGCATGTTAAAAGACCCAGTCAAAGATTACAAGTTTTCCAAAGAAGCATCCGTGGATGAGCTTGTCACGCAGATGGAAAAAGCATGGGGCTTCACAGCAGGAAAACTAGCCGTCGGCACAAAAATCCTAGAAACCATGATCAAAACGCCCAACTGCATCAAGTTCCTCTCGTTCACAGGAAACCTCGTAGCCACCGGAACACGAGGCGTTTTCAAAGAACTCATAAAACGGAAACTTGTCGACGTAGTCATCACAACCTGCGGAACACTCGACCACGACATGGCACGATGCTGGCGAAACTACTACAAAGGCTCATTCGTAATGAACGACACCAAACTCCACAAAAAAGGCATAAACCGCCTCGGAAACATCCTAGTACCAAACGACAGCTACGGCACAATAATAGAACAAAAAATGCAAGTCCTGCTAGAAAGCCTGTGGAAAGAAGGCACAAAAGAAGTCTCAGCCAGCCAACTATGCCGCGAAATAGGCAAACGCTTCTGCAACGAAACCTCAATCCTCTACTGGGCAGCAAAAAACAACATACCCGTCTACGTGCCAGGCATAACTGACGGCGCAGTAGGCTACCAAACATGGCTTTTCAGCCAAGACCACGATTTTAGACTTAATTTGCTGAAGGATTCAGGCGAACTAAGCGACATAGTCTTCACCGCGAAAAAAACAGGCGCCCTAATCATTGGCGGAGGAATCTCCAAGCACCACACAATATGGTGGAACCAATTCAAAGACGGCTTAGACTACGTCGTATACGTCAGCACAGCCGACGAATGGGACGGCAGCCTCTCCGGCGCAAGACCGCGAGAAGCAGTTTCATGGGGAAAAATAAGCGAAAAAGCGAAACGCATAATGATTGAAGGTGATGCCTCGCTGATACTGCCGATAATGACAAGCGCACTGCTGACTAGACTCAGTAAAGCTTAGGTTACGGCTTTGAAAAGCCACGACATGTCTGGCCCTTTGCGTTTAGTTTTCACTCTTTCATTCAACGCGTGCGTTATCAACGGCAAAGCAATAGTTGCGTCACAGTAACACACAGCTCTTTTCCCGCTTTCGCTGTTAATCTTGCCCCAGCTTATAGCCTCTTCCAAAGTGCAACCTGACAAGCCGCCCCATTGAGGCGAATCCGTGGTTATTTGTATAGCGTACTTATGCGGATAATAGTACTCTTGCAGTCCCTTGCGGAGATGTCCGTTTCTTCCAGCCACGCCTTGATCGTTTGTTTTAGGCGAAACCGATATGGCGATAAGCTGTGTCAGGTCCTTGGGCACTCCGCCGCCAATGTAGACTACACCGACATCTTTGGTTTTGGTGCCGATGGTAACGAACTGGTCAAATTCTTTTACGCTGTCGAGGATTACGTTGTGTCCTTGGTTTTTAGCCATAAGGAAAGTTTCGCCATATGCGCTGTCCACCATTGCTGGGCTGAAGATTGGGACGCCGTTTTCGTAGGCGACTGCGGCGATGCTTGGGATTTTTTTCTTGCTGAGGTATTTGCCTAGGAGGTAGAAGAATTCTGCGGATGAGTACGGGTAATCGGTTTTCAAAGTCATAACGAAGTCTGTGACTAACTCTTCCATTTTACGGTAGTCAGTTTCCTTGCCGAAGACATCGTAGTACCTGTTGACATCTGCTTTTAACAGTGCCTCGTCGTCTACTATGTGGCTGCCTTGCCAGTAACCCAAGCCCATGGCGTCAACTATATCCTCTGACACGTTGGCGCCTGTGCTGACGAGAACGTCAATGAAACGTTTTTCGATAAGCCAGTTGACTATCGTCCATTGCCCAGCGGTGCTCATGGAACCTGCGAAGCCCATGGCGATGGTTAAGTCCTTTTCTTTCACCATGTTTTCCCAGATGTCAACCGCCTCGCCCAGTTTTCTTCCTTGGTAAGCGGTTCGGCTCATTTCGGCTAAAAGCCGTGATACACTTTTTTCTTTGACTTTTATGGGTTCGAGTTTTTTCTTGAAGTATGATTCGCTCATGAAATTGCACCCCGTTGTAGATTAATTGACTTGTATATGAAATTTGTCATAATCTCAAACAGGACTGAACAATGCGAGGGCGCGTTTTTCTTGTGAACCCTCTAGAGGCGCCGAGCAAGTGTTTTTCAAGGTGGCGAAGTTGTGGGTGTTTTCTGCGGAGAGTTTTTGCGTCCTCGGTTGCTGAATTTTCCTATGTACCCAAATGGATAGGGCAGTATGAGAATGGCGATTAACGCGATGTATGGTGCGAATTGTAAGCCTGTGATTGTTTGCAGTATGAGCGTGATTGTGGAAAATACGAGCAGCAGGAATAGACCGTTGAGCCAGAAGCCTGTTTGCCAGTCTTCGCACTTGTACAGACGGTGGAGAATAATGACGTTTAGTGTGCCTACTGCTATTGGTTGGATGCCGTATTGGATGAAGAGGAAGAGGGCGAAGCCTATCGGCGGCAGGTAAAGCATGAAAGAGTTCTCAAAAGCATCCAGCAGCAATTGAATTAAGACTAACGTGGCTACGAGTATAAAGCCGTGGATGAAGACGGGTTTAGACAGTTTTAGCGTTTTGAGCAATCCATTCACCTACCGTTTGTTCCGCGAGTCTTCCGCGTATTCCATAATCGCTATCTGCACTGTTCCAGTAAACTATCCAGCAACCTTTGAGACCCATGTTCTTGAACAGGTTAAGGCCTCTTATGATGTAGTCGCTTTGGGCGGTGTCATCGCTTGTTGGCATGCCGAACTCCGTGATGACTACGTCTTTTTTGGTTATCTTTTGGAGAAGCTGGATAAAGTTCGGGGACAGAACTAGGAAGGACTCCATGAAAACGTCGAAGCCTATGAAATTGAGTTTTTCGCTGAATTTAATGGGAAGATTGGAGCGAACTATGAAGCCTGCTCCGAAGTTTGTGTAGAGTTGTGCCGAAAGGTTATACTGCGCAACTATTGAGTATACGTGCTCGAATTTGGAGGTTGCTTCATCGTCTGTGAACAAGGCGCCTACGTCCCATGATGAGGCTGACTCAGGTTCGTTGAGAATTTGGATGTAGGCGAGGTAGTTTCCCCATCGGTTGAGGTAGTATTGTATTTCGTCAGTTTCTTCGTTGTTTCGGATTATGAGGGCAACGCGCATGTTGAAGCGTTGCGTTGCGGCGAAGAATACGTCTGTCATGCTGTTTAAGTAATCATTCCGTTCAGTTGAGTCGCACACCATATTTACGCGAATTATGTTTATGCCTAAGTCGTGGATGCGTGATACTTCATCGTAGATTTGTCCGACGTTGTCTTGCTCGTAAACGTAGCTTACTCCTACTTCAAATTGGCCGTTTGAATTTCTGGATACGGATGAGAAATAGAAGCATGGAAAGAATATTTGGACAAGCACCAGCATTATGCATAGGCTAATTATGGTTAAAGTCCTGACTATGCTGTTGTTCACGATTGCGATAAGCGTCTGTTTCTTGAAGTGGCTTTTCAAAGCTTGCTTTTTGAAGCGAAACAGAAGAGCAACGCCGACGACAGCCACAATAACCACGCTGACCGCGATCCACTCAAACGGGAAATGATCCACTAGTGTGAAGTAAATGGTTTCTGAAGCTCCGAAGTTTCCCGCGGTGTCTTCAGCGTAGACTGTCAAGTTGTGCACGCCTTTAGAAAGCCCAGACAAAGTAATGTTTTCAACGATAGTTGCGTTATCCTTTCCGTCGAGGCTATAACCAATCCACGCGGCAGGCTCATTCACCGTAAAAGTCAACGAAACATTGCCTGTATCATACGTCTTGCTTTTTGGGTTCGAGATAGAAACGACTGGCGGCGAAACGTCAGGTTCTGGTGAAATCTTGGTTAGCCCAATGTTTCCGAAAGCCGTGCTAACAACCGCATATCCTCCATCGCTGGTTCGTATCAGGGCGTCTGCGCTATAAAATGGAAATGCGGACAGTGAAGGCAAACTAGTACTTGCATCAGCATATGTCATGTTCCACTGTTCGCTACCCGAGGAGTCTGTCCTAATCAGCACTGCACTGTTACTCAAAGCCACCATGTATCCTTCATCGTCAGTTTGCACAACTGACCTGAAGCCGTCAGATGGTATGTGCCCGTAAGGCAAACTCCATTGCTCGTGCCCTTGAGAATTGATTTTAATCAGCCAAGGAATATTTCCGCCGCTTGCTCGCCACACTCCCGTTCCTGCAAGTACATATCCTCCATCCTTGGTTTTTGCGATTGAAGAAACATAATGGACATCTGAAGATTCGCCATAGGCATATGTTTGGCTCCATTGCAAGTTGCTGTTGGA
>CAYGYB010000047.1:0-8434 GCA_964354015.1 uncultured Candidatus Bathyarchaeia archaeon | reverse complement strand
GCTTGTTTCGAGCTCTTCGCGTATGATTTCTATGACTTTTAGATGTTCTTTTAGCTCTTCTCCCATTTGCGGGGTGTCCTTGTGGGCTTCAATGTACTCGTGCAGTTTGTTCGCTATTTCAAGATAGGGATCAAGAGTTGTGCTTTCAAAGATGCCTAAATACCCTAAAAGTAACACTGTGTATATTGATTTTATCACGTTTTCTTTGGACTGTTTTAACGTCCTGTTAAAGGCGCCACGGCTTATTTTTGCCTTTGTTAGTCGCAATCTGGCTTTTTCATCATATTTTAGCTGTTTGCCCGCCATATTTTCAGCTAAAACGTCTATGAGCAGCGTTTCAAGCTGTGTTTTTGTTAATTGACTGTTTTTTGCGAGTATTTTTACAATGGGGTCATTTAAAGCCCCATTTAAGAACGCTTGGACGCCTTCTTTTAGCTTCAAAGTCGCTTCCTCTGGACAATCTCAAATGGATACACTTTTGTATACTGGCTCCGCATTTAAACCTATTGCAGCCACTTTGAACCCGTCGATTGCCCCTGAAGAGCACTTTTCTACGTGAAACAACGCTTTAAAAAACGCCTAAAACGAATTTAAACATATGCTGCTCAATGTTTTCCCTTTTTAAACTCGAAATATGCAGTGTTTACAAAATTACGCTTAAAAACAGCCTTTTATAAGTTCTACCTCGCTCTAACTGAATCCCTATGTAACGCGAAACAATTCTGTGTTTGCTGCGTGATCACACGTTCGCAGCAGTTACTCTCCCTTTTGCACTGCTCTTGCGCACTTAGCCTCAAACAGTTGATGCCTCTCGATGCACCGTAGAGTACACCTGCCTTTTCAACTTTTATAACTCTTGTCGGGTTGGTTGAGTGAACGGCGCAGGCTTGGACTTTTAGGTGTGACATCACTTATCACGGGAGAATCACGCGTGATTATCCTTGATTCTTTTGATATCACATTAGAACGTGATGCAACTGTGATTCGTGACGTGTTGCTTCCAAGGCGTCTTGCCGTGTTTACAAGTTTTCCAAGTGCTTTTTTAGTTCATCAAAGAGTTCCGGTCGCAGGTCTCTTAGAGTGGGGATGAAAGTTTCTGCAGGTCGCATGTCACTGTAATCAACTTCACATGTGACAAAATCTTCCTCGTCATACTTCGCTTTGGCAAGGACATCTCCTGTTGGACTTACCAGTCTGCTTCCTCCCCAGAACTGCAACCCTTCTTCTACGCCTGCTAGATTAACGTAAGCGAGGAAAGCCGTGTTTTCTAAAGCTCTTGCGGCCGTTAAAATCTCAAAGAAACTTTTGCGGATGGCTGGCGAGGCTGATATGGCTACTATCAATTGTGCACCTTTTAACCGCGTTAGGCGGCATACTTCTGGGAAAAAAAGGTCATAGCAAATGCACAGTCCTATGTTACCCAGTGGCGTGGTGAATGCGGCGGTTTGGTCGCCGGGGCGGAAATATCTTTTCTCTTCAAATACGCTGTGAGTGGGCAAGTACCTTTTGCGGTATTTCCCGATTACCCCTTTTGGCCCTACCAAGACTGCTGTGTTGAATATTGTTGCTTTCGTTTTTTCGCTTAGCTCAGGCATGCCAAAAATGATGTGCCGCCCTGTTTTCTTTGCTATGGCTTCTATTTTTTTGGTCGATGGACCAGGTATTGTTTCAGCCAGTTCGTAGATTTGGTCTTTCACCACGTAGCCCGTTAATGAAAGTTCTGGAAAAATCACGAGGTCTGCAGCTTGTTCTTTTGCTTTTACAGTAAATTCTTCGATTTTCTGCAAGTTTGCTTTCTTGTTTTCGCGTTTGCTGCTTATCTGTGCAAGAGCTAACTTGATTTTTCCTTTCATAACTTTTCCCTCTGTGACTTTTTAGTAGTTGCCGTGTGGAAGTCTGAAGTCTGCTCCTACTGTTCGATATTCAAGCTTTGCTGTCAGCGGCATTCGCCTTTTGTGTTCTGCAGAGAGCCATCTGCTTTTCACTTTTTTAACCAGCGCGTTTTCAATGTTTAGCTGCTGTGCTATTTCTTCAGTGGTCATGAACCGTTCAAGCCCGTAAAGGATTAGGTCCAGCGTTTCGTATTTGACGCCGAGTTCTGTTTCAGCAAGCTGGTTAGGCCATAAAGCGGGCGTGGATGGTTTTGCCGTAAGTTCAGCTGGGATGCCCAAGTGCGCCGCGAGTTTGCGAACTTGCGTTTTGTACAAGTCCATAATTGGCGATATGTCTGCAGCGGCGTCTCCCCATTTCGTGAAGTACCCCATCATTGTTTCTGACTTGTCAGAGCTTCCGCAGACTATTCTGTTGAACTTGTTTGCGTAATAGTAAAGGTAAATCATTCTCGTTCTCGCTTTTATGTTGCCTTTGCAGAGTTTGTCTGCCGAGTCAAATATGGGTATGGTCTTGTAAAAACTTTCCAAAGCAGGCGTGATGTCACAGACTTGTGCTTTCAAGCCGAATTTTTCTGCAACAAGGTTCGCGTCAACTATGTCTTTAGGGCTGTATGTTTCTTTTTCTGGCAGTATGAACCCTAGCACTCGGTCTCCTCCTATTGCGAGGCTGGAAAGCGCGGCTGTTGTGCTGCTGTCAACTCCGCCTGATAAACCGAGGACTATGCCGTCTGCTCCCGAGTTTTCCACATACTGCTTGATGAATCTTCTGATTCTCTTCTCTGTCTCAGGCCAGTCTAATTCTAGGACAGAGGGCGCCAATTTCACTTTGGCCCACGCACCCTTAATGTTCTATGGTTGTAGGCAACTATTTAAGGACGCGCATAAATACTAATTGAACATTAACCTATGTTACGGAAGGCTATTGTAAATGGGGCGAAGAAGGAGAAAAGTTGTTCACATCCCCAAGAAGCGTTTACCCAAGTTCTTCTCTTGCCCTAAATGTGGTAAAGAAACAGTCCGAGTTGAGATCCTTAGAGACGAAGGTCGCGCCATCGTGGGTTGCAGCAGCTGCGACGTTGAGGAAGAATTCCCAGTTAAGTCTGCACAAGGCGAAGTTGACGTTTACTGCATGTTTACCGACAAAGTTTATGGTTCTTCAAGAAGGCCTTCTGTAACTAACGCCAAAGATGCTTAGTCAGGAGCGCTACGCATGCTTGGACGTGTTGAGAAATACTTGCTCGAAAGAATCAAAGCGCAAGGGTCAATCCATATAACTCTTGTAGACCCTGAGAAAGTAACGCCCCCGCAAGCCGCAAGAATCGCTGAAAACTCTAAAGCCAGCGGAACTTCCGCCATAATGATTGGCGGCTCAACTTTTGTTTCACAAGCTCACCTTGACGCTGTTGTTAAAGCGATTAGGCGCGCCGTGAGAATTCCAACGATTCTTTTTCCCAACAATGTAACAGGAATCAGCCGCTACGCAAACGCCATATGGTTCATGTCCCTTCTGAACTCTGTAGACCCTTACTTCCTCATAGGCGCCCAGATTTTGGGTGCTCCTCTAGTAAAGAGGTACGGTTTAGAACCGATTTCTATGGGTTACGTGATCGTAGGCGAAGGCGGCACAGCGGGCATCGTGGGCAGAGCCATTCCTGTGCCCTACACTAAACCCGAGCTCGCAGCCGCTCATGCTCTTGCAGGGCAGTACCTTGGTATGCGCTTCATATACCTTGAAGGCGGGTCTGGTGCGAAGCACCCTGTGCCTCCCGAAATGATCCGCACGGTCAAAAACTACATTAATATCCCGCTCATAGTGGGCGGAGGCATCAAAACTAAAGAGCAAGCATTAGCTGCGGTCTCAGCAGGCGCAGACGTTATTGTCACAGGTAACGTCATCGAAGGCGCCGATGTAAAACAGAAAGTTTCTGAAATAATCGGCGGCATTAAAGGGACAAAGCCGTAACTCGTAACTTTTTGAGTTGAATCCGCCGAACTAAGCTTTTCACCGCGGGGTTTTTTCGATTTTTATGCTAGAAAACCAAAATAAACGCGCCGTGCACATGTTGTGCGAGGACGCGCTGCTTGAACTACAAAATGAGCGAAAGCTACCAGCACTACATAGCAACATTGGAGAACCAGCTTAAACAATTATACTTCATAAGCGAGACCGCTAGGACAAAGGGGATTGACCCGTCGCTGAAGACCGAATGCATCATTGCAAAGGACATAGCTGACTTAGTGGAAGGTCTCGTGGGGCCAAAAGAGGTAGCCGTCAGCATCAGGGAATTAAACTCAAAACTGCAGCGGGAAGAAATAGCCTTCAAAATTGCCGAAGAAATTGTCTACGGCAAGTTTGGGCACATGGAACCCGAAGCAGCAGCAGAACAAGCCATCCGCACTGCTCTGGCAATCTTCACAGAAGGCCTTACCGCGGCTCCAATACAAGGAGTGGCGCACGTGAAAATCAAAAGCAACTTCGACCGCACGCGGTATCTTGCCATATACTTTGCGGGACCAATACGATCTGCTGGGGGAACAGACCAAGCGCTAACGCTTGTTGTGGGCGATTTTGTGCGCCGCTTGCTGGGGCTTGACCGTTATAAGCCTACCGCTGAAGAAATCTCCCGTTTTCTAGAAGAACTACGGTTGTATGAGCGTTCAGTGGGGCGCTTCCAATATCACATTCCGGATGAAGAGTTAAAAAAGGCGCTTGAGTGGCTTCCTGTTGAGGTCACAGGCACAGAATCTGACCCAGTAGAAGTTTCTTCCTTCAGAAACCTTCAAAGAGTGGAGACTAACCGCGTAAGAGGCGGAGCCCTGAGAGTTGTAAACGACGGCATTGTAGGGCGTGCTCCAAAAGTTCTAACAATTATTGAAAAGCTTGGGTTTCAAGGTTGGGACTGGCTTAGCGAGTTCCGCAAAAAAGCGGAAAACGCGCAAAAGTCAGCTGGGTTCATGGATGACGTGATTGCTGGGCGCCCCATTTTTTCCTTTCCTTCCAGACGAGGCGGTTTCAGACTGAGGTATGGTAGATCACGAAACACGGGACTTTCAGCGGTGGGAATTCACCCTGCAACCATGCTTGTGGTGGAACGATTTCTTGCGGCTGGCACGCAAATGCGCTTGGAACTCCCTGGAAAAGGCGGCATCACAGTGCCCGTGGATACCCTTGAGCCGCCTGTTGTTTTGTTGAAGGATGGCTCAGTTGTCCGCGTTTCCCTTGAAAATTTTGAAGGCGTAAAAGGTAAAATTGAGAAGATTTTGTTCTTAGGTGACATTCTTATCAGTTTCGGCGATTTCCTCTACACCAGTAAGACGCTTTCTCCGTCAGGCTACGTTGAAGAATGGTGGATTAAAGACTTAAAGAAAGTACTCGCAAAGTTTGGCGGCGACTTGGGGAAGGCTGCAGAAACCGCCACGCTTCCAGAGAAAAGACTGAAAGCTTTCTTAGCAGACCCGTTCAGCAACAAGCCTACTGCTAAAGAAGCCATTTTGCTGTCTTTGCACTTTACTGTGCCCTTGCATCCGCAGTTTACGTTTTTCTGGTCAAACCTGTCGTCGGTTCAAGAGGTTGAGCTGTTGCAAAAATGGCTGTCAGGTTCCGAAGTGCTGCTTGAGGATGGCGCTGTTCGCAGGATTGTTGGAGCGTTTGAGCCGAACGTGACTCAGGCTTTGAGAAAAATCTTTGCGCCACATACACTTCTGGACGGCAAGATTGTTCTCGAAGGCGAGGATGCATGCGCCTTTGCTTTCTCTCTCGGTTACGGCAACAGTGCTTGTCAAGTGGCAGGAACTGCCTTAGCGGATTCCGTGTTGAAGGCGGTTAGTTTGCTTTCTGGCGTGGAGGTTAAGGATAAGGCGCCTACGTTTGTTGGTGCACGGATGGGGCGTCCTGAAAAAGCAAAGAGGCGAGAGATGAAGCCTCTGGTTCACGTGCTTTTTCCAGTGAGTTTAGCTGGGGGGTCCCACAGAGACCTTTTGGAGGCGGCGAAAAAGGGTCCTGTGTTCGTTGAGCTTGTTAAGCGCAAGTGTCCTACTTGCAAGACTTTTAGTTTCAAGGTGAAGTGCAACGCGTGCGGCTGCGAGACTGTTGTTGAAAAGAGTTGCCCGCGTTGTGGCAGACCACTGAAGGAAAATGGGTGCTCAACGTGTAAAGCTGATGCTGTGCCGTATCAGAGGCAAGCTGTTAACTTTAAAGAGTTGGTTGAGGATGCATGCCATGCGCTTGGCGTGTCTGTTCCCAAACTTTTGAAAGGCGTTAAGGGATTAACGAATGAGGATAAGACTCCTGAAATTATTGAGAAAGGTGTTTTGCGGGCGAGGCATGATTTGTCGGTTTACAAAGACGGCACAATCCGCTTTGATGCTACTAACGCGCCTTTGACGCATTTTAAACCTGCCGAAGTCGGGGTTGCGGTTGAGAAGCTTAGGCAACTCGGCTACTCTTGCGACGTATTTGGCGCCGCCTTAACTGATCCTAACCAGATTTGTGAACTCAAAATTCAAGACGTTGTTATCCCGAGAAAAGCAGCTGAGTATTTTGTACAAGTCGCAAACTTCATAGATGACCTGCTAACTCGCGTTTACCATCTTCCAAGTTATTACAATGTTAAAAGCGCCGACGAGATAGTTGGCCACTTGATTATGGGTTTGGCTCCTCACACCTGCGTTAGCATCTTAGGCCGCGTCGTCGGCTTCACGGAACTTAGCGTTTGCTACGCCCATCCCATTTGGCACTCAGCCAAGCGGCGGGACTGCGATGGCGATGAGGACACTGTTATGCTGGCGTTAGATACTTTGCTGAACTTTTCGCGCAAGTACCTGCCAGCGCAGATAGGCGGAATCATGGACGCGCCTTTGTTGTTGCTTCCGTTTGTGAACACGAATGAGGTGCAGAGGCAAGCGCACGATTTTGACGTTGACGGAGATTATCCTCTTGAATTTTACGGAAAAACTTTGGAAAGAGTTGAAGCTAAACAGGTTAGTTCTATGATGGATCTTGTTGGCAGTAGGCTTGGAACTGAGGCGCAGTTTGAAGGTTTCAAATTTACGACGCCTGTTTCTGACATAAACCTTGGCAACTCGGAGAGTTCCTATAAGCAGTTAAAAACAATGATTGAAAAATTGAATCTGCAGTTGGAGTTAGGTGAAAAAATCGACGCTGTAGACGTGCGGTACGTTGCATTGAAAGTGTTGACAACACATTTTATTCGAGATATCGCTGGTAACTTGCGCGCTTTCTCAACTCAAGCCTTCAGGTGCAAATCATGCAACAAGCGTTTTCGCCGTTTGCCTCTCCGCGGCAAATGCCTCTACTGTGGTGGACCGTTGACGCTGACGGTTTACCGAGGCGGCATTGAAAAGTATTTGGCGGCAGCGCAGCAACTGATTGACAAATATGGCTTGCCCAAGTATTACACTCAGCGAATCACCTTAATGAAAGAGGAAATCGCCTCGATGTTTGACAACAAGAAACCAAAGCAAATAAGCCTCACAGACTTCGCGTAACCTAAAGCTTTTCAACACAATCGCTCATTCTATTCTTGGTGAGACGTCATCAAAGGGCCTTATCACCCGAATGCTTACTTGCAGCGTATAAGGAACGTGAAAAGTGGTCTCAAAGCCAGAACTAGTATACTGAACGCTCTCGATAAGCGAGTTTCTAACGCAGACTCAATAGCAAAGGAAAAAGCCCTGTCGTATGCCGTAGTGATGCATCATCTGAGGCTTCTGGAAGCTGAGAGCGTCGTCAGCCGAAAAGGAAGCCGACCCTATTCTTGGGTGTTGACAGGCTTAGGGCAGAAACGCCTAGTCAGCTAGAACGTGCATTGGCATGGCGACTTTTGGCATTTGGGGCACTTGCCACTGTACTTGTTAACGGCTGCTCTTTCAAGGTCGATTCCCGTGATATTCGCCAGAGACGCAAGCCACGCTATGACGTCCGCGAATTCCTTTTCAGCAACGTCTATGTCCTTTTTTTCGAGGGCTTCCCCTAATTCTCCAACTTCGTCCACAAGCCACTCGTATGTTCCCTTTATCCCGCGTTCCGAATCTCTGTGGAAGTATAAGCTTTTCATCATCTCCTGAAACTCCATTATGTGCACAGTGTTCACCGCTTTCAGATGTGTCCTTTAGAGTTTCTCCAGAGTTAAAGCTTTAGGCAAGCGTAAAACAATGCGCAAGATTAATAATGCAGGAAAAAATTATAGAACTACAGCATTTCAGTAGTGTATAGGGATAAAACTATGAGTAAGAAAAAGAAAGATAGCGCTCCGATGCCCGCGGCAAGTGCGGGGTTGCTGAGGTTCTTCGAGGAAGAGACTGAAGGCATCAAAATTAGGCCAGAACTTCTCGTGGTGTTCGCGGTAGCGTTGGTAGTTGTCTCTGTTTTAGCTAGAGTGTTCTTCCCTGCTGCTTAATCCTTCTTTAGCCACTTTTTAGCGCCGCGGAGGATGCAAAACTTCTATTCTCTGCACTGAATCCAGATGAAGGAATAACTCGCTTCTTTCTTCTCTGCTTGCAACTTGAGGTATGGGCTGAGC
>CAYGYB010000046.1:0-8467 GCA_964354015.1 uncultured Candidatus Bathyarchaeia archaeon | reverse complement strand
CACCAAGAGAGGGCGAAACCAGAGCACGAATGGTTTCAACAATTGAAATAAAGCTCACAAAAGAATAGATTAAAATTTAATCCCACACACACACAAAACCACGAGGGATGGTATTGGTGTTCGCTGGCTTGTTCTGTGGAAAAAGAAGGGCATATGAAGGCTTAAACCCAAAGAAGAGAAACAGATAGTCAAGTTTGCTTTCTTAGCAGGGGCAGGATGGTCATCATTAGGGCTGCGGCAACCAAGATTATGCCAATGATTGTGATGATGTTGCCTTGACTTTCGTATGGGCGGGTTTCTGCTGAAGCTTTAACGCCTATAAAATCTGTCATGATTTCATCTGTTAAGTCTCTACGTAACGTGGTGTTTGTCCAGATGTTGATCCTGATGTTCTCTGGTAATGCTTCGTTTTGGTTCGCGGGATATTCATGAGGCAAAGTAATGTGAGTGGAAAACGCGAGTCCGCGGGGGCTTTCCACAGGCTGAAACTCCCCACGAGAAGTCTGTTGTTTCTGATGGTACATGTTGTCAACGGACGAGTACTCCGAGTAGGTTAGGGTGACATAATACAGCGCTGAAGGTGCAGGTTTGGTTGTTTGGTTTAATGCTTCGTTTGGATAGTCATGGAACTGGTTTAATGCTTCGTTTGTATAGTGGTAGAACCAAGTCTCAACTGTTCCGTTTGTTTTGAGGTTGACGTAAACATCAGCTTCATGTTCCTTAGTTAATTGGTTTAATAGTTGATTTGGCGGGTTAACAAATAGAGAGTAACGTACGTCGTAAAGGTTGCCGTCAATTTCATAAAAATCCCAATCAAAATAATGAGTTACAGACCAACCAGCAGGTACATCATAGAAAGTTTGAACTGAAGGTATTGACGTTAAATAGGTTCCGCTAACCAAAAGGATAACGGCTATGCAGATTGTGGCTGATAGAAGAATACTAAGCCGCCTGCTGTTTTTGTGTGAGGGTTTTGTCGATATGAGTTTGGGCGGGTCCTCTACACGTTCCATGAGCGCTATAGCGCCTTCGCCCATTGTTGACAAGCTGTATTTGCCATCTTCCGTTTTACAAATCAGGTCTTTCATGGCGTCAAGGTGGTACGTTAAGACGGCGCCGTTAACCTTAAAGGAGCTCTGCAAATCAGTGAAAGTCCGCGAGCCTTGAGAAAGAACCCGCAGGAGCCTACGGCGAACTGGATGCCTTAATGCTGTAAAGACCGTTGAATATGTTTCTTCTTCAAATTCACCCATTGCCATCCCTGCATCTTCCGTTACAGATTTCTATCGGAAAAAGGTTTTCGTAAACAACTCTTTACTAAACATTTGTTTACTAACAGAAATCTACCAGAATCACTCCAAAACAACGTAAGTACAAGGTCTCATACCTACTTTGTTTTTATCATCTGCTCCTCAACCCGTGATTGGTTGGGTTGGGATTAAAATTTAGTCAATTCTATTTATTAGAACGTAGTTTCCAATAATTGAATTTATGAGAAGAGTATGGCTGCTTGCCCTTGTCGCGTTGATGGCATCTGCAGTCATTTTGCCCGCAGTTTACCTTCTGAACCAAGCTAAAACAGACTCTGCAAGCGGCAACTTCTTTTTCGGGGTGTCCTTCGGCGGAACCTCAGTCAGCCAAGCAAAACTGCTCATAGACAAGGTTAAAGGTTACACGAACCTTTTTGTTGTGAACTCTTGGGAAATCAACGGAGCCGCAAACGAAACCTTGCTCAACGAAGTCTGCGAGTACGCCATAAACGCTGGCTTAAACGTCATGGTCTACTTCAACTTTGTCTACTACAACTATACTGAGGATTTAGGCAACATATACAACGCTTCATCATGGGACTTGCACGGCGTTTCTCCATGGCACATCCAATGGCTAAACAAGGCAATGGAAAAATGGGGCAACAAGTTCCTGGGCGTTTACCTCTATGATGAACCGGGCGGAACACAGATAGACCTTGGCCACTGGGATGGAACGCCAATGACAGGCGAACCGCCCACGACATTTGTAAACGTGACAACTTACAGTCAAGCAGCAACCAACTACACTGCGAGCCTACGTCAAAGCGGAAGCATGCAGCACATAACAAACAGCAGCATCCCCAACGCGGTCAACAGCAAAGTGCCCGTGTTCACCTCGGATTACGCGCTTTACTGGTTTGATTACTTAGCGGGTTATGATACGGTTTTCGTGGAGTTGGGCTGGAACCACAGCACGACGCAGCACATAGCTCTTTGCCGAGGCGCAGCCAACATGCAAGGCAAGGACTGGGGCGCCATAATCGTGTGGACCCATCGTGAACCGCCTTCTTATCTTGCAAGCGGCGCCAAAATACTGCAGGATATGACTGCAGCTTACCGTGCAGGAGCAAAGTACGTTGTCGTGTTCAATTATCCCACGTATCCTGAGGGGAACCCGTATGGAATATTGCAGGAGGAACACCTCGCAGCTATGCAGCAATTTTGGAATTACGTTCACGACCACCCACGCGGCACTAACGGAAAAGTTAACGGTCAAGTGGCTTTTGTTCTTCCGAAAGATTACGGTTGGGGCATGAGAAACGTAGCGGACAACATGTGGGGCTTGTGGCCTGCAGACGAAAAGGCGCCTGTAATCTGGGAGAACATGAACAAGCTAATACAAAAGTACGGTTTAGAATTGGACATTGTCTATGATGACGACAGGTTCAACATTGGGGAAAAATACTCTACAGTGTATTATTGGAATTCCACTATCGAGTGAAAACTGTCACGCCAGAAGCGCCGTTGCGGGCTTACTTGAACGCTTTGATTATCGCGTCAACAGTCATTATCTTCGCGTTGTAAACGTACTCCAAATACTTCAAGCCCTGCTCATGGTCTTCCTGCGTGAACGCTTCAACGCCGTCCTTGGCGACTATTATTTTGTATCCTCTGAAGAAGGAGTCAGCAGCCATGTGCCTGATGCATATGTGCGTGTGCATGCCGCCGAGAACTACGGTTTTCACACCTTCGCCATTGTACAAGCTTTTCAACAGTTTGTCTAAACCTGTCTTGTAGAAGCTGCTGTACGTCCTCTTCTCTATAATATAGTCTTTTTTGGTAGGCGCAAGTTCAGGGATAACCTCGGCGCCCTTCGTGCCTTTCATAGCGTGTTCACCCCACTTCTGCGTCACTTCCCAATCTTCAGCGCGATGTGCGTCGTTGCTGTAAATAACTGGCACGCCGCTTTTGCGTGCAGCTTCAACCAGCTTCTTAAGATTTGGAACTATATGCTTGGCTCGGTCTATTGCCAGTTTGCCAGTGACGAAATCGTTAAGCATATCAATTATTACTACAACAGCATTTTCCAACAAAACACACCTTCAACAAGAATAATGGAGCAAACAGCCTATTTAATGTTGCATTTATTCTGTGCTCAAACCGTACTGTCCAATGGTGAGTTTTTCCGCGCCGTTTTTCCGCACCAACACAGTGTCTTCGATGCGGACTCCGCCGTAACCCACAAGATAAATGCCTGGCTCATTCGTCACCACATTTCCCGCCGCAAGCGTCTCCTTACTGCTGACACTCAAAGCGGGCGGTTCATGTATCTCCAAGCCTACACCATGACCTAAACCATGCACAAAACACTCGCCGTAACCCGCATCCTCAATAATCTTCCTCCCTGCACCGTCAACGTCTTTCGCTTTGACATTCGGCTTCATAGCCTCAAACGCCTTCTCATGCGCTGCCTTCACGATTCGCCACAGTTTCTTTTGTTTCTCCGACGGCTTTCCAGCTACTAAAGTCCGCGTCATGTCTGAACGGTAAAACTTGTATGCTGCGCCAACGTCGACAACCACCAAATCGTCCTCGCGGATTTTTCTGTCACTGCAGCAGCCGTGAGGAAACGCTGAGCACATGCCTGAAGCAACAATAGTCTCAAACGCCGTGCCATAAGAACCCCTCTTTCGCATTGCGTACTCGATTTCCGCCGCAACCTCATACTCTCTCATGCCCGGCACCAACACTTCATAAGCAGCTTTCATGCCTTCGCTTGTCAACTCGCCAGCCCTGCGCATTAACGCGATTTCCCCCGCGTCTTTCACTTTGCGAAGGCCACATATGATGCTGCCTGCAACCTTGAGTTTTGCGTTGCCCCTTGTTTCTTTGGCTAAGGCACTCCACTCATCAACGCCTAAAACGTCCACAGCCAGCTTCCTGATTTTGCAGTCTTTGGCTTTTTCCGCAATTTTCGTCATCAAGTTTTCATTGCGCTTCACCAGTTCAACCCTGACGTTTTTGCCTTCTGCCTTTGCTTGCTCGTAGTTGACGCCGTACACGTAAATTGTGCTTTCGCCGTCTCTTGGGATTACCAGCGCCACTGCGCCGGGAACACCAGCGAGATAGAGCAGGTTAGCCCAGTTGAAAACTGCGAAGCCGTCAAACCCTTTTTTCTCGAAAGCAACTTGTTTCAGCGCGTCTAGTCGGTTCATTGTTTTCCACGGGCATTAAAGAGTGCTACTGACTCTCGCTTAACGTTTTCGTTTTTTAGCCGCCAGTAACCACGGGCATAAAAACGACGCGGTCGCCGTCTTTAAGTTTGGTTTCTATGCCGTCTAGCTGATTTAGCAGTAAGCCATTCACTGATGCTATGTAATGCGGCTTCAAGTCAACGCCTTTCGGTTCATAAACGGCTTTTTGGAAGGGGTCACCGTGTTTTTCAGCCAGCGCGGTCAGCAGGTCGCGGACTAAAGCGCCGTCTTTAAGCTCGACGTGTTCTCCTTGTTCCACGCCTAACGTTTGTTTGATGTAACCCAAGTATTCAACCGTTACTTTCAAAGCTTGAAACGCCCCAGCACATTCAAGAATTACAATTGTTGAAGACGTTATATATCCGTTTCTTAATCAAAATCCAGTTTAAATGGGCGTTAAGAGCCGTTTAAACGGCGTTTTGCAGCGCAATTCCTAACGGAATCAGATTAAGGATTCAACATTAATTTCCGACGCAAATCTCCACTACGTTAATATACTTTTCATTTGGTCTAAATAATCCAATAACGCATATGGAGAAGAAAAAAATGTTTGCTTACGCAGGCAAAATTCTCCGTGTAAATCTCACAACTGGAAAAGTTTCCACTGAACCCCTAAGCGAAGAACTAGCTAAAAATTACATTGGCGGAATAGGCTTAGGCATTCGCCTGCTCATGGACAACTCTAAGCCAGGCACAGACGCATTTGACCCAGATAACCCACTGATTTTCGCTACGGGCCCATTAAGCGGAACAATGGGTCCCACAGCGGGAAACGGCTACGCCGTCGTTTCCAAGTCTCCTGCAACAGGAGGCGTAGGCGAAGCCAAAGCACACGGCTTCTTCGGTCCTGACTTGAAACGGGCAGGATATGACGCGGTCATAATCACAGGCAAAGCTGACAAGCTGTCGTACTTGTGGATTGACGATGACAAAGTAGAGTTGAGGAATGCTGAGCAACTGATGGGAAAATCACCTTACGAGACCGATGTGGCAATCAGGGAGGAACTTGGTGATTATTATATTCGAGTTTCAGCAATCGGAGAGGCTGGCGAAAAACTCTGCCGTTTTGCGGCAATAATAAACGATGAGTTCCGAGCTATTGGCAGAACAGGCATGGGCGCGGTAATGGGTTCAAAAAACCTTAAAGCCGTAGCGGTTCGCGGAACAAACGACGTGAATGTGGCAAACCTTGACGGCTTCAAAGAATTCGTAAAGATGATTCATGAACGCATGAAAGGTCCAGCGACAAAGAAGTACAAGACGTTGGGAACTCCTGAAAACGTTTTGGTTCTGAATTCGCTTTCAGCGTTGGCGACGAGGAACTGGACTAACGCCACGTTCGAAGGCGCCCAGAAAGTTAGCGGTGAATACTTGAACGAGCATTACGTTAAGAAAATCGTGGGTTGCGCAACCTGCGGCATGCGTTGCGACCACATAGCAGTGGTTCCTGAAGGACCTTATCAAGGTTCAACTTCCCGCTTGGAATTCGAGTGCCTCTGGTCTATGGGACCCTTATGCGGCGTCGACCGTCTTGACGCTATCATAGAAGCCATGCGAGTTGTAAACGAGTACGGCATGGACGGCATATCCATCGGCGTCGTCGTCGCGTTCGCAATGGATTGTTACGAGCATGGCGTAATAACGAAGGAGCAGACAGACGGCATAGACTTGCGTTTCGGAAACGCTGAAGCGCTCATAGCGATTATTCACAAAATAGGTAAACGTGAAGGCTGGTTAGGTAACGCGCTTGCAGAAGGCGTTGCACGAGCAGCTGAAATAATCGGCAACGGCGCAGAAAAATACGCTTGCCACATCAAAGGCTTAGAGCTGCCAGGCTACGACCTACGAACCTTAAAGACCGCGGCATTAGGATTTAGTGTTTCGTTCCGTGGCGCTTGCCACCTCAGAAACGGCGCTTACTCGCCTGACGTGAAAGGCAAAGTAAACCGCTTCAAAATTGAGAAAGGCAGGGGCAAAATGATTGCAGACGAGGGCAACATGTACAACATCATTGACTCGCTTATAGTGTGCAAGTTCTCACGAGGAACCTATTACGATGGCTGGAAGGATTTGGCGAACTATTACACGTTAGCCACTGGAATCCCCATCACAGTAGAAGAGATGACGAAAGACGGCGAGAGAATTGAAAACCTCGCAAGACTCTTCAACATCCGCGAGGGCAAAGGCACCAGAAAATACGACACAGTACCATGGAAGATAAAGAATTGCCCAGTGCCAGATGAAGGACCAGCAAAAGGCGTTTGCGTAAGCGACGAAGAATTCCAAATAGGCTTAGATGATTACTATGCGGTGAGAGGTTGGACAGCAGACGGCGTTCCCACGGCTGAAAAGCTTAAGGAACTAGGTTTAGACGACTTGGCTTACATAGCCGAAAAAGCAAATCAAGGAGGAGCATAAGGGATGGTGCGCCCGCAAGACAGAAAATTCGTCACCGCAGACCCAGACAAATGCATAGGCTGCACAGTCTGCGAATACGCCTGCTCAATGACAAACGAGAAAACTTTTAACCCGACAAAATCAAGAATCCGCGCATTACGCATGGGACCACTTAACAATTTAGCTGTTACCTGCAGGCACTGCGAAGATCCAGCGTGCATAGCTGCCTGCCCAAGAGAAGCTTTATCACAGGAAGAAGACACGGGAATAATCATGGTTGACGAGCAAGCGTGCAACGGTTGCGCTTGGTGCATTAGCGCATGCCAATTCGGCGCGATGATGATGCATCCAGAGAAAAAAGTAGTGTTCACCTGCAACAGCTGCAAAGACCAGCCTGATGGCCCTCAATGCGTCAAATGGTGTCCTGAAGAGGCTTTGAGCTTTGTATCGGCGCAGCAGCTTGCTCAGAAATCTCGTTTGTCAGCCGTGAAGAACCTGTTCCAAGAAGCTAAAGAGAAAAAAGCGCCAAGCAAATAACAAACACAGCTACCAGTTTTTTCTTTTTTCTTCTGTTTTCGTGAACTTAGAAACAAGGTTTCATCGTTGAGAAAGTGCCAGCACCATCAAAATTTGAACGTTAATTCTCTGCGTTAAAACCCATTAAGTTAATATAGTTTTCAACTGACTAATAATTCCCAAGCATGGAGGAACAGAAGTTTGTACGGTTATGCAGGCAGAGTTCTTCGTGTCGACTTAACCACGGGAAAAACCCGCGTTGAACAATTAAATGTGGACATAGCCAAAAAATACATCGGCGGCATAGGCTTAGGAATGAAACTGTGGCTGGACAATTCCCAACCAGGCATAGACCCCTTCAGCCCAGAAAACCCGCTTGTGCTGGCGCTTGGACCAATATCAGGGACAATGTTTCCGACTGCAGGAAACGGGCACGCGTTTGTCTCGAAGTCTCCAGCCACCTTCGGCATTGGCGAAGCAGTAGCGCACGGCACTTTCGGCGCAGAAATGAAACGCGCCGGCTATGACGCGGTTATTTTCACAGGCAAATCGGAAAAGCCTGTTTACGTGTGGATAGATGACGACTCAGTGCAACTGTTAGATGCAGCGCATCTTATGGGCAAGTCGCCTTCCGAAACCGAAGACGCAATAAAAGACGAGTTGGGCGACTATTACGTGCGCGTCGCATCCATAGGCTTGGCAGGAGAAAAACTGAGCCGTATAGCGTGCATAATAAACGAGAAGACAAGAGCCGCTGGACGGACAGGCTTAGGCGCGGTTATGGGTTCCAAAAACCTCAAGGCAATCGCTGTCCGCGGAACACGCGACATAGTTCCAGCTAAGCCAGACGAGTTCATGGACATGGTAAAAGAGTTCCATGAGAGAATGAAGGGCCCAGCAACGCAGAAGTACAGGACGCTGGGCACTGCTGAAAACGTTCTCGTCCACAACGCGTTGTATTGCATGCCAACACGCAACTACAATAATGCACACTTTGAAGGAGCAGACAAAGTAAGCGGAGAAACGCTAAACGAAAAATTCGTGACGAAA
>CAYGYB010000045.1:0-8475 GCA_964354015.1 uncultured Candidatus Bathyarchaeia archaeon | reverse complement strand
CTTTGTCGACCAGACTTCAGGTAGACCAGTGGGAGTTGCGGGTCAAGGAATCATCAGCTTCGGCGGTCCAGTAGTAAACCCGGTTGTGATGCGCGCCGAGAGCACTGGTACAGCTTCTGCAGACAGAGCACCCATTAAATTCTACAGCGATGGAGGCGTCTTCTACTTCCAACACTTGGACGGAACCAGCATCACCGGAGCTAGTTTACCCACCTCAGTTATCAACAATGATCAAGATATGTTCGTTATGGAGGTTTACCTTGATGGAAGCGGAAGGTACACGATGCTTTGTTACGGTTTCGGCTGGAAAGGGACGTATGCGGCTGGAAAATACTTCCACACAGTAATCTACCCCGACCTTGCTTCCTACAACATTAGCTGGATTATCGTCAAGTGGCAGGACACCAACGGCGACGGCTTCGTCAGCAACCCAGGCGATGGCGACACTTACACTGTCATTGCGTCAAGCACCTAATTTCCTCTTTTCTATTTTTTTTTGTTGGATTAAAATTTAATCCCAAACCTAAACGTTTATGCTTACACTCCTTCATTCCCTCACATACTCACACTGACTCTTACTCACTCGCTCACAGTTGCACACTGCGTGCGCATTAGAGTCTTTTTGCGGCATCGAATACATGAAAAAAACATGGAAGCATATTCTATACAGACTTAAATATTACTAAAGATTACCTAAGAGGAAGAGAGAAGGGAGAACTGACAACGATGCAGTTATCGGCGAATACGCAAGGCAGAGGTTTCCATTTCAATCGCTCTTCTCGCAAACGATTGTCCATAGTTGTCGTGATAGCATTATTGCTTCTGCTTGCATTCCTAATGGCTTACTACTTTGTAGCGCCTAAACCTTCAAACGAACAAGTGATACCCCAAGTTCAACCGCCCTCCCTGCTGGAAAACACTTCAATAACAACAACTGTAACTCTGCAGCACGGCTCATTCACTGTTGTCCATACTGAAACAGGCGTGAAAGTAACCCTCACAGGCTCTTCACTACCCGACGGCTCTCAAATCAACGTAACCTCAATATACTATGGATCAGATCCACCCCAAGTCCATGTAGTCAATTCGTCTACAGTTACAGTCAGTTTGTCTGGAATAGCATATTACGATATAAAAGTCACCCTAGTTAATGGCGAACCCTTAAGCTCAGACGTAAACGCATTAGTCTACATAGCCAACCCTCGTTTCGAGGAAGCGGAAAAGTTGCCGTCGCTGTTCTACTGGAATAACAAGACATGGGCATCAGTCAACACTCAAATTGTCGAAGCAGACACGCTCTTTGGTCCCTTCAGGGCATCACAACTTTCTGGCACGTTAATCGGCGTAGGCGCTCTACAAGTTAATGTTATCCCTGTTAATGTTATCCCTGAATGCCCCTTAGGGACAGCCCTTGCAGTCTTAGTCTGCTTCGCAGCATTTGCCCTACACAGAATTCGCAAAAAACAAACTTTTTCAAAAGATTTGTGTTCATCGAATGCCTCTGGGTATACTGCTGCGAAAAATATTACATGCATGAAATAGGGTACAGCGTTGGAGAAGGACAAAATGCGAAAAAGGGCACACTTGAAAGTTTTCATTTTCTCATTTGCACTACTCTCTGCAGTTTGCCTCTTGTTAAGCACGTTTAATGTGGCATACGCTGTGGCGTCACCCAAAATCCAGTTGTGTATGGTTATCGACGGATCCGGAACAATAACCGACTCCGACTGGACAATAATCGTAAACGCCGTCGCCAAAATAGTAAACCAGATCATTCCCCACGATGGCAGAGTCGAATTTGCATTAGTGCAATTCGGAAACGATAGCAATACATTGGCAAGAACTGAGTTATCCCCAACGATTATAGACAACACCACCTACAGCAGTGTATCAAGCCACATCCAACAAATCCCCAAAATGGGCGGAAGCACCTCTATGGCCGATGGCATTTATCTCGCATGGAAAGAACTTAAAACAAGCTCCAACTACAAAAACGCAGCAAAACACATCATAAACCTCGCCACAGATGGGCTACCCAACGTACGAAACAGAAATGCAACACGAGACTTAGACGGCGATGGGCAAGAAACCGCATACGACGACGTAATAGCTGTTGTCAACAACTCCATTGCTCAGGGTCTAACCGAAATCGACATGGAACAAATTGGCGTATCCGACGCCAATCTTTGGTTTAAGGCCAATGTCGTATACCCTCAACCGGGAACAATGGCACCTCCATTCAATAACACAGGTTGGGTTCGCCAAGTGGCAAGCATTGAAGAATTCGCAAACACCCTGCCTGAAAGCCTCCAAGCGATTCTTGTGTTCCCCGAGGAAATCTACGTTCCGCAATCCGGAAACGCCCTAATAGCTGGCGTAGCCACGATAGGAACTACAACTATAGTCTCTGCGATAGCCTCAGCAGTCACCGACCCAGAGTGCTCTCCATTCCCAAAATTCGCAAAAAAACTATCCGAAGTATTCCCAGCCGGAACAAAAAAATGGTTCCATCAATTTCTCAAGTCAAAACGCAAACTGCATCTGTCTTCAAACCAAACCAACCCCTTCAAAATAACCAGCTACGAAATAGTAACTTACACCATCGCATTCATAGTTCTAACATTAGCTTTTGCATACGTCAAAGCCCCAACGCTAAATGAAATACTAACAGTAATTCCAACAATACTACTAACAAGCATAGTGGTCGAATTTACAAAAAACTACCTGCTTGCAATAGTCGCTAGATACAAAGGATTATGGACAGAACACCGCCTCTGGTACTTCGGAACAACCTTATTTATAATCTCAAGCTTAGCTTTCAGAGTGCCCTTCTCTGAACCCGGCAGGTTAGTCCACAAAAAAGGCGCAACCACAAAAAAAATCCGCGGCTTGATTGCAATGGGCAAAGTCCTCATACCCCTTGCCCTCGCCGGAGTTTTCACCCTCGTCTTTCTCAGCGGATTCACACTCATAGGAAACATAGGCATAGTAATGTGCCTAACAAGCGCACTCGTTGAAAGCATACCTATTCCCCCGATGAACGGCAAAGACATCTACGACTGGAACAAATATCTAGTAGCAGGCTTGCTAATGCTCGCTCTTGCAATGTACTTGCTCATGATCGTGGCTCTATAAAACCTTGCCACAGCGCACTATAAAGAAAACAAAAATAGCGGTAACCTCATAATAATCTCAGAGTAATTAGTTGAGGATTTTTCGCGCCTATAAATGCCAGAATAAACTGGGCTTTTGTGAATGCTTTTATTTTTGTTCAAGCCTATGTACTTGTGCCGGATGATGAGAAGGCATTAGCTTGACCATCATGGGATGACAACTCAGAGTTACTCGGACGGCAACGTATCTTCACTATTTCTCTTTCGATAACCTCTCTTTCTTTATAGAATGAAGGCGGAGGAGGAGATGGATTATCATAGCGCGACGGCTCATACTTTGCCGATGTGGAAGCCTTTACGGCCTTGATTATAACATATACGACAATTATGACGGTGACGCAAACAACTGCTGCGACAATTACGCTCATAGTGAATCATCCAAGGAACTTCCTATATTTTATGTACGCACGCGTTTATATACCAATGAGGAAAAAACTCAAAAAACAAGACTTCTTCCAATACCTTCAAATTATGGCTGAATGGCAAAACGTCGTTTAGAAATAGCGCGCTAACAAAAGGCGATTTTCGAGTTTGTTTATGATTGGATGCGTGCAGGTTAGGTTATTCGTTCAATCGACCGGATAGATCTTCCCAAGATAATATTTCAAAGCAGATGAGGGTTTCGGTCTTTCGCACAAATGGAGACTTTCTCAGTTCCATTATTCTGCGATCTACGTTCTGCATTGTTCCATTAAGCATGAGGACAAAGTCGAAGGATCCGTGAACAAAATCTATCCTCTCTACTTTAGAATCTGTAATCAACCCCTTAGACAAGACTTCATCGGCGAACTCTCGCTCCTTACCCGGTTGAATCTCCACAAGCACGTAAGCGCGATTACCTTTGTAGCCCATAATTATGTTATGCTGCTGGTTGTTTTTAAATCATTTGCCCCAATTCGTTCTGCGCAAAACTTTTGCGCGATTAGTATACACTATTATTCACTGATTTTCATTGCTTCATCCTGAGCTTCCTGATCATATCATAGATGGGCTTCTAGCGCCCGCGCACACTTCTTTACGAAATTTTTTCAGCATGGTGAGCTAATACATGGGCTTTCATGGGAAAAACTGAAAAACGCTCAAAAACACTGGTTACTCATCCGTTAAAGGATGAACAATCAGAGTTACTCGGACGGCAACCTGCGACAAAATTTATCTTTAACGCACGACGCCATTAAAGATTAATTATGTTTTGACAGAATAAGCGAGTTAGGCTAATATTAGCCAAACAGCGTAGAGGGCTAAAGTTGTCATGAACAACACTGCCCAAAGAGATTTCTTGTAGTCAAGGATACCTTTGCCGCTCATCGGTGATATCGGCATAGTGTCAAAGAACGCCCCAATTATGCACATTGCCAAGCCCGTGCCGCCTATGACCGCAAAGCCGCTGAACCGCAGGAGACTGAAAAAGCCTGCAAAAACTAAAGACACAAAAATCGAAACTAGAGACAAGATAGCTGCCAGACGCTTAGTGTATTTGGGTCCACAATGCACGCTTCGTGTTGGAGAAGAGAAGGGCACTCTGAAGGCGAAAGTGGTAACGAGGAAGGTTGCGAGCCCAAAGTACCAGATCTTGTGCTCTGTCCAGACGCCGCGTCTCCTCGCATAAGCTATCGAAACAAAAGTCTTCGCGAACCCGACTAAGACACTGGTGGCTAAAATTGTGGGCAGCACGGTCATAATTTCTGGAAGGTTGTTAGCTTTGACGTAGGCGAAAGAAAGCGCCAAGATGAGTGTGGATAAGACGTACGCTAATATCTCTGGTTTTGTTGGAACGAACGGAGAGCCTTCTCGTTCAACTATGTCCAGTTTCCGTTTTGAAGACACAAAGTGCTCAAGCCACTTCTTCAAAGAGTTCGGAAAAAGGTCCTTAACTCTTTCCGCAATTTTGCCAGCGACTCCCTCAGCCGGCGCGCCCGCAGCTGGGCTTACAGCAGCGAAGGCTAAGGAAACCATTCCGACCGCTGCTACTGACACAACCGTTGCAACAGCCGCGTTTGATGGAGGAGGAACCCACACTGTGGACATAATCCCCGATGCGTCAGATGAGGGTGATGGTGATGGGGTTGGAGTGGGTAATGGCGTAGGCGTTGGTGTAGGTTCTGGGGTTGGAGATGGCGTGGGAGAGGGTGTTGGCGTTGGAATGGGCGAAGGCGTTGGTGTAGCTGCAGGGGTCGGTGTGGGTGTAGGGGCCACTGTAGGCGTTGGAGACGGATAAGGTCCATAACTGTCTACTTTGACAAGGAAAAAGGATCGGTTAGTCACGCCGTAAGACAGAGTTGTGCCCGCTAATGCATAACCCCCGTCGCTCGTTTGTATCAGGGAATTGGCCACGTCGCTGTCTGAACCGCCGAGAGTTTGATTCCACTGCATATTTCCATTCCCGTCTGTTTTGACTAGCCACGCGTCTCGTATGCCAGAACCGAAGCTTTCCGTATAGCCACCCATCGCGTAGCCGCCGTCGATTGTTCGGATTATAGCACGACCGAATTCTTCCTGCGTCCCTCCGTAAGATCGGTTCCAATTCATGTTTCCAGAAGAATCGGTTTTGATGAGTATGAAATCATAATTCGTGTTTAGGCTTACGTTCCCATATCCACATATCGCATAGCCCAGATCGCTGGCTTGAACCAACGAACTTCCAATAGTAGTAAGCAGACTATCACCGAATGTTTTGTTCCACTGCATAAGACCGGAGGAATCTGTCTTAACCAGCCAACAGAAATGAGAGTTAATTTGTCCCGCCATTGCGTACCCGCCATCAGTGGTTTGAACAACAGAATACGCGCAATCCTCGACAGAGTCCCCGTATCTTCTGTCCCATTGAGCATTTCCGTTGGCGTCGGTCTTCACCATCCACAGGTCAGGCTGACTCCCCGTTCCGAAGGACGCAGTGCAACCCGCCAATAGAAAACCTCCGTCGCTCGTCTGTATCATCGAGTAAAGCTCATCGTTGTAGCTTCCGCCATAGGTTTTTTCCCACAATAGGTTTCCCAAAGAATCAGTCTTGAAAAGCCAGAATTCTTCGTTCGTGACATTGAGTGTTCCTGCCGCCGCATACCCTCCGTCGGCCGTTTGAACAACGGCGTACAGGTTGCCCGGGTACGCTCCGCCGTATGTTTTGTTCCAAAGCAAGTTGCCAGAAAAGTCAACCTTAACAATCAAGGCAGACGATTGAGTTCGACCTCCCAAAATGAATCCTCCGTCGCTCGTCTGGAACACGGGTCTTGCACGGTCGTCGGCGCCGAAGGAGTAAGCGCGCGCCCACTCTACAGTTGCATCGACGTTAGATAAGACTGAGCTGAAAATCAGCAAACCAAACAAAAAAACTATACATATTAGTGCCTTCTTACCCGCTAATGACATAGGTCTTTCCCTTATAGGGCATCATTGAAATCAATTTGGAATATAAGACTTGCGCGCACCTCATGTGTGTGGCTTGCGCTGCGGATGGTTGTTGATTGATTGCTTCAAAAACCGACCGAAAACGCCGCTATTCGGACAGTAAGAGAGATTTTGAACAGTTATCCGTTAACAGTAATTTTTAATAAGCTAGCAAACATCTTTTCCCTTATTACGTTAAACCAAGGAGAGAATGGCAACGGGTTCAGGCGTCAAAATCGTGCTTACCGCTTCGGCTACAGAAATGAGCGACTTCTTCAACAACCCCTTCATGGCTTTCGTGGGAGGCTTCGGAATAGGACCCATCCCGCTAAGCTATGCAAGAAAAACGCTCTATCCGCGAGTTCCACGCAACCCCGACGGCAGAGCCAAATACGCGCCTTATGGCTTAAGAAAAGTCGAAGCCATGCTACTAGAAAGCGGCTTCACGAAAGCTGACGTTGCCGTTGTCCACCCCGAAGATTTAGATGCTTTCGTAGGCTCAGACACAAAAGTAGTCGGCATCTCCTCAATGGACCCGACTGGCATGGGTTACGTAAGCAAAACTTACTCATCAATCATCGGCGGCGGCGAACCATTAAACGCTGTTGAATTCAAAAAACTCGTAAGCCACCCCAGCATCAAGAAGTTCAAACCTAAAGTAATAGTCGGCGGCTTCGGCTCATGGCAACTGGAACGCAAACATGTAGCTGACCGCTACGGCGTAAACTGTGTATTCATCGGCGGAAGACCAGCCGAAATAATCGAAGTCTTCAAGAAGGCAGTCAAGGGCGAAGCGCTTCCACGCGTAGTCCGCGCGGCTGAATCCGCAGCCAACTGGGATTACACAACAATGCCCTTGGTAAAGCACGCTGCCATTCACGGCGCAGTGGAAATCTCCAAAGGATGCGGCAGAAACTGCCAATTCTGCACGCCTACCATGCAACGCAAAGTAGACATACCACTGGACACCGTCATGAATGAAGTTAAAACAACCGTGAAAGAAGGCAACGACCACGTTACACTTATCACAGAAGACCTATTCCTCTACGGCGCAAAAGACACAAAATTCGTACCCAACAAAGAGGCAGTCGTGAAACTAGTCAAAAGCGTAGCTGATTACCCTGGCGTAAAAAGCATCCAAGCTTCACATATGTCACTGGCGCCCGTCGTCTGCAAACCCGACATGGTTAAGGAACTGGCTGAAATCCTAATTGAACGCAGCTGGTACTCCCATGGAAAAAACCCCATAATCACGGCTGAAACGGGCATCGAAACAGGCAGCTCACGACTAATGAGGAAGTACATGGCGGGAAAAATGTTGCCCTACAAGCCTGAACAGTGGCAGGAGATAGTCACCAGCGCTTTCGGCATCCTGAACGATAACGACTGGTACCCGCTGGCAACCTTAATCATAGGGCTTCCTGACGAAAAAGAAGAAGACGTCCTCCAGACGCTTGAACTCATGGACGGCTTGAAGGGTTACAACGCGTTTTATGTGCCGCTCTTTTTCGTGCCCTTGGAAAACTGCATATTAATGAACAATAAAGGCGCTGAGTTGGATTCGCTGTCAAAGGCAAGATGGGACTTTTTCATCCGCTGCTGGGAATACAACATCCGCATTTGGCGCGACACATTCCTCGAAAACAGGTTCCCCAACCCCATAGCATACACAGCTGTAAACAACGTTGTGATACCGTCATTTGCCAAAATAATGGGACTCTACTACGGATGGAAACGCGGCGAACAACTGAAACAAGCGTTCTGGCGGTTGGGCATGCCACAGAAACCAATAGAAGCCTAAACGGCGTTTCCCTGCTCCTCACGCTCAAGTCTTAACGCTTTCCGCGCATAAGTAATATATCCTGTGTGTCCAGTCATCAGCGTCTGTGGTCTTGTCTTTCCCCTTTCAGTCTGCATT
>CAYGYB010000044.1:0-8476 GCA_964354015.1 uncultured Candidatus Bathyarchaeia archaeon | reverse complement strand
CGAAAAACATTAAAGGTTCACCCACGAGGCAGAAAAGACATGCCGCTGCTGGGAGTTTTTGCCACGCGCACCAAACTTCGCCCAAACCCAATCGGGCTGACGCTAGTTGAGCTTGTCAAGGCTGACGGCAACGTTCTAACGGTTCGCGGACTTGACGCGTTTAACGAAACGCCTGTTTTAGACATAAAACCCTTCGACTTCTGGGACACAGCTAAAGAGGCGAAAGTGCCGCAGTGGTGGCTTAAACTGGAAAAAGAAAAAGCGCAAAAGCCTTAAGTCAGCTTTTCAAAGCCGTATCTTGCTTCTGCTACCTTGACGATTTCTGCTCGCAGTTTTTCTCCCGTTAACTTTGCCTCTTTCATGCTTGCAAGGTCCTCAGCGAATTCTGTGTCGTTTAAAGCTGTGCGCACCCAATTTTCGAAGTCGCCTCTGTAAAGATGAAACTCCAACGAACATGCATTGACCTGTTTTACTATTTCGTAAAAGTCTATGAGGCTTGTTGCTGCGAAACTAGTAGGCTGCCCAATTTCCATGTAAAAGTGAAACTCCATGCCCGCTGGAACAGGCGTTACGGCTTTGAGGATTGCTCTGCCCGCATCCGTTATGCCGTATCCACCGCCCATTTTCTTCAAGAAGTTCGCCTTCAGCAGTCCTTGCATGTGCGTTATAGTCTGGTTTGGGGTTAACTCAACCATCCGCGCGAACTCGTTCAAGTCTAAGCGTCCCGTAACTTCGCTCATAACTTTCAAAACTTTTAATCGTTCCTTCGTCAAGGTGACGTTTGCCTCCACCGTGTTTATTATTCGCTTATGACGCTTAAATGTGTTGATGCGCCGCGTGCAATGCGTAACACATAAATTCTTTTGTTTCATCCTAATGCTTCTTGTCGGGAGGTAGCTCAGCCTGGCAGAGCTCTCGAACTGGCTAACATGCTTAGCTGGTGGAGACGCTGTAGAGGTCTACCCATGGTGGGCTTCATTCTAGCCTGCTCAGGCCACAGATACCGAGCTGTCGCAGGTTCAAATCCTGCTCTCCCGACCAACGTTCCTTTTTGGAAAAGGGTTTGTTTGCCAAAAATAGCTGAAGTACACGTCGTTTTCAGGGTCTTACGCATTCAGCTTTGGGTTTGTAAGGCCGCTTGGTTGTTCTCTTTCGCTTGTGGCAGTCACATTCGTTGATGCGGGTTAACATCCAGCCTTTGTCTTGGTATACGCAACCGCATGGCAACGTTGTAGTCTTAGGTGCTTGGTCATCTTCTTCTTTCTTCGTCATTTGTTTGGTCTCTTGTTTCCTTATAGTGGCTGTTTCTGGTTTATAGCTTTCTGGTTAATGCTTGATGTTTTTGTCCGTTGCGCGAAGACTCGCCCCAAGAACTAGGTGAGAACATTTTTTTCAGGAAAAAAAGAGAGGTTGTGGATATACTGTTTATTGTACGTTGGCTGCGACTGTTGCCACATCAGCTATGTCTATTCTGTAGTTGAAGTTGAAGTCCATTTTTTGGTCGTAGTTGCCCCAGCCTGGCATGTTTCCGTAGCAGTTTACTACTGCACTCAAATCTGTTTTGGTAACGCTTTCGCTGGCGCTGCCTGTTAAGTCATCAGTTATTTTGAATGGGTTAAACTGCATTTGCCTCATTATTGAACGATGCACTGAGCCGGTCAGCGGGTCAATGCCGTTGATGGCAAGGGTGAATTTGGTCCAGTTGTCAGTGACTGTAAGTTCGCCATAGGCGGTTGTGGGTACGATGTCAGTGTCGCGGTGGACACTAGTTATGTTGCCGCTGCTGTTTGTGATGACTGTGACTGTGATGGTTACGGTGTTAACGTTCCATGTGCCGTTCATGAAGAAGTTGTTGGCATCATAGCTTATGGTTGCCACGGACGCGTTTGATAGCCTTGCCGAGTAGATGACGTACGTGAGGTTTTCTTTGGTTCTAATGGCGGTGAGGAGTGGTCGCAGTTTATCCGTTGTCCATATTGCGCTCGCTGAGGATAACTGTCGCGTGTCGCTGGTGTTAAGCAGGGTTGTTTTAGCGTTTGTTGAAAGGAAACCTGTGACGTTAGTTGAGCCCCACTTGGTTATGACGCCGTCTATGTGCACCCAGTTTTTCTGAACTGGCTTGCTGGACATTGCGCCGGAAAAAGTATTAAACATGTTATTGCGACCCATCATGGGGAATGCTTGTGCATAGCTTGCGGCGAAGCTCAAGCTGCCCACTGTAATGATTGCCAGCAATATTACTGCAAGTTTTTTTCTCAGTTTGTCCACGCTCTTTCCAAATGCTTTGAGAAACTAATGTTTAGGTCAGAATAAAAGCTTTCCTGAGGCTATTTTCAGCTAATAGCCATAATAATCGTTTATTTTCGTTCAGTAAAGTTCATTTAGGTTTATTTCAGGTTTTAGAGGCAAAAACAAAATTACTTACGCCCGCTGAACAGCCAGCATGACTTATTAAAAAACCGTTTACTTCAAAGCATGGGCAACGCAAAAATTGAATGCTAATCGGCTGACTCGCACGCAAGAGCTTCCCCAGCGTCACTTTAACTTTATAATTCTTAAATAATTCAAAGCCTTACCTTAACTGAGACCTCCGATGAGAATTCGCCGTTTACTCAGTTTCTGTGCCATCAGCGCATTGCTGCTTTTGCTTACGCCTCTTTACGAAGCACGCTGCCAAAACTACATTGAATACAAAGTCCAAATCAACGGCGACAATTCGGCTGATTGGACAATAACTAGGGTTTCAGGCATCAACACTGACATTGATGTGGGCGGCTTTCAAGAAAGAGTCATAACGCTTGTTGACGCCGCCGCAAACGAAACCCACAGGGAAATGTCTGTGGATGAGGGCTCCCTGCAGATGATTGATGAAATTTCTTGGGAAACGCAATCCAGAAAAACCGTGTACTCTTTCACGTGGCAAAATTTCAGCATAAGCGAAAACGGCAAAATAACGTTCGGCGACATGTTCCATGTAACGGGTTTCTTTGGGCAACTCTACGGTGACGGCGCACTGCAAATTAACTATCCATCAATGTATGTTGTCTTGTCGGTTTCTCCTCGACCGGATGAACGTGACGATTCTGCTCAGACGCTTAGGTGGCTTGGAACTGAATATTTCATCAATGGTGAGCCACAAATAATCTTGATGGATAAATCCCAGAGCGCGAACGGCGATTTGTGGCAACAGTACGCGGTGATAGTTGCAGGCTTGGCGGTGACGGTTGCAGCGCTTTTGGCGGGCGTCTACTTTTTTAGGCGGCGAAAGTCAAAACTCAGGGCTTCTAAAGCAGCAGCGCTTGCTGGAGTGCCGTTTGTTGAAAGTGACGAAGAGAAAATCATAAAAATACTTCGCTCTTCAGGCGGCAACATGCGCCAATCTGCCATAACTGAGCAGTGCAGGTTTTCCAAGGCTAAAACAAGTCAACTTTTAGCCGCGTTAGAGCAAAAAGGAGTTATAAAAAGATATAAGAGAGGGCGAGACAAAATCGTGACGCTTAACGAACGGGTAACAGGTGAGCATCAATGAAAAACCCGTATCTCACAAAGCTGCAATGCGTTATGTTTACAGTACTCTTCGGGTTGCTTGTGCTTTTCCCAATTCAAGCTGCTTCAGTGCAGGCTGCCACAGGCACAACTGTAAGTGTTGTTCCATCCAGTAGCACGCCTCGTTTAGGCGAAACCTTCGCTGTCAACATAACGATTAGTAACGTGCAGAACTTGTATGCAATTGATGTTACGCTTCAGTGGAACGCTTCAGTTCTGCAAGTGTTAAACGTAAACTCACGGTTAGGCGTGGAGTCGCATCCTGACGGCGTTCTCCACGAAAGTTTACCTAACGCCGAAATAGATATTGTAGAAGACAGTGTATCTCCAGAGACAGGCGAATACCATATTGCGGCTACGTCTGTTAACCCAGCGCCTTCCTTCAGCGGCAGCGGGAACATCGCAATTGTCACGTTTAACGTAACAAGTTTAGGGCACTCTGGACTTGAGTTGGAGACAGAACTCGCTGATTACCCTGCCTCTGGCGAACCATCAAATCTAATTGAACATACAACTATCGCTGGCTCCGTCAACGTAATTCCCGAGTTCCCAAGCATACTCATGGTTGCCGTATTCTTGGTTCTTGCAACAACCGCAGTAGTTTTCTCCAAAAAACGCCTAAAATCCACTGCACAAATCTCCTAAGCGCTCCGTCTTTTCCGAGCATATCAGTCAAGCTATTTTTCGTCTTCTGGCTTCTCCCATAATTCCAGCATCTGTTTCTTCAGCTCGCTTCGTTTTCTCTGCAGAAACTTGTAAACTGTGTGATGTTGGCTTCCGTCAATCAGCATCTGCACCGCGCTTCTCGCAATGTTAACCTGCTCAAACGTGCCGATAATGCCTACTGTGTGACCGAAAACAACCATGTCAGCATTCGACAACTCCTCAATTAACCGCCGCGTTTTACCGTTCATGCCAATTATTCTGCCTTTAACGCGTTTAATGTCTGATTCTGAGCGGCCAAACGTATCGCGCAAATCCATCAAGTCAAATATGGCATCCTCATCTCGAATCAGCCGCAGTGCGTGTTCAGGCGCAAAGCCTCTGCCGATTGCAGTCACAACGTCCTTAGCCTTGAAAAGCAATGATGGATCAGTTGCGTTCTCGTTAAGCGTAGCTGTTACGCCACCTGACTCGCTTTCCACTTCAAGCTTAACGCCAAGTTTCTCTTCAATGTGGCGTTTCACTTTTCCGTCAGCGCCAACTAAAACGCCTACGCGTTCTTTCGGAATTCTAACAAACGAACTTGGCTTCGACATGTCACCCAGCAACCTGCTTGAAAGCTTCTTCAACAGGAACAACCTTAACGCCTAACCGACTAAAGAACCTATTCAAATTCGCCAAGTCCCTGCGCAACAGAAAATCAGCCATAGGATGCGAAGTGGGCACAGCCTGCGACATGTCGAATATTACAGGTTTTCCTTTCCACATCATTATGTTGTACTCGCTCAAGTCACCATGCACAATCTCCGCTTTGCGATAAAGCCGCTCCAAACCAACCAGCAACTGCGCGTACACTTTTTCTGGGTTATTAACTGGTTGGCTTCGCAAGGATGGTGCGCTGACGCCGTTTTTGCCGATGAATTCCATCACAAGCACGTTTTTCTCCACTTCGATAGGTTTGGGCACGTTCACTTTTGCCCTTGCTGCTTGCTGCAGGTTTCTGAATTCTTTTTGCGCCCAAGTGAAAATCAGCGAGCGAGTGTCATGTTTGACGTTTTTAAACCGTTTGTCGCCTTCGATGTACTTGTGCATGCCTTTGAGGAACTCGGCGGAAGATGTCAAGTAAATTTTCACGGCTAGCTCTTTGCCTTCCTTGTTTTTGCTCCAGTAAACTCGCGCTTCCTTCCCAGCGCTTACCACGCCGTGAATCTCATCCAAGACGCCCTTGTTTAAGAGATCGTAGATGACCATGAGTGTTGACTGGTCAAAAACCTCTTCTACCGTTGCCCGTTCGGAGGAGAAGTCGTGTATGAGCATTTTGTCTCTTCTTTCCACTGTTTTTTCTCTGTGCGCAAGTTTTTCATGTGCTCTTCTTGACATGCGTGTTCATCATGCTATTTCTCGCGAGGTATTTAAAACCACTTGACTCAGTAGCCCATTAGCGAAAGAAGAATTGGAACTTGCACAAGTGAGAAATAAGAGAAACATAAAACACGTTTGCGGAAAGCGAAGTTGGTTAAAGTGAAAACCGCGAAAAACTTAATGTCTGACTTAATTGCGCCCTGCGGAATGAACTGCACACTTTGCGCCAGCTACTTGGCGCTGAAGAATAATGTAAAAAGCAAGGGCATCAGAATACCTTATTGCACAGGCTGCAGACCAAGAAACAAACAATGCGCTTTTCTGAAAAAACAATGCTCCCAGTTACTGAATAGCGAAGTGACTTACTGTTTTGAGTGCCTTAGCTTTCCATGTGACAGATTGAAAACCATTGACAACAGGTACAAAGCCCGCTACAAAATGAGCCTAATAGAAAATTTGAATTTCATCAAAAAACATGGAATGCAAAACTTTCTGGAAGAGCAGGCAAAATTGTGGAAATGCCCGAACTGCGGCGAAATGGTTTGCTGCCATAACGGCGTCTGCTTCAATTGCGAACTAGACAAATTAAGAAATAAAAAAGAAAAATACAGATGGCACGATGAGCAATAACGAAAACAGATGCACTATTTCATGTTCAAGAAGCACGGCTTTTTCCAAGAGCCTATATGGTTAGGTAGCCTTTTTTGCGGAGAATATCAGCTTGCGCACGCGTATAACGCCACACAACATCGCCGCGTTTGTCGCTTTGAAAATCCCAAGGCGAAATCACGACTATATCGCCATCTCTAATCCAAACACGCCGTTTCATTTTACCGCGGATACGGCACAAGCGTTCCTTGCCGTCTTGGCACTTGACCATGATGCGGTCAAACCCAAGCAGTTTCACTACTACGCCTAAAACTTCGCCTTGCGATGGATACACCATTTCGTTGAGTTGCCCTTCGCTTAGCACTTTTTTCTTACCCAAACACGGTACCTCGTGATTGCTTGTTTGAAGAGAATGTTTCATCTTCCTTAAAAGACTTCGTTTTACGATGCACACTTTTGAAGATTAAAACCATCTTTTAGCGCGTGTATAGCAGCCTGTTCCACAAACCGTATAAGCAGACTGCACATAATAGCGCTTTTGCGGTTCTTTTGCAAAGTAATGGAGAATTTGGGATTTGAAGAAGAAAATGCAACAAAAAAAGAGAGCGTATGCAACAGCAATAATGGCTTTTCTAATGTTCTCAATAGTCTTAGCATCTATGCCTATGGCAAAAGCGGCTGGAGCCATAACGTTGACGCCGACCACGCAAACTCCAAGTGCCACGGTCACTGTTGACGGCACGGGTTTCGGGGCAACAAAGGCAGTGGGCATAGGGTTCGGAGCAGAGGTAAATGTGATTAACGAAGTAATGCCCACAACAGGTCCTTATGGTGTTGGCACTGGTCCGTACCATGGAAACACGGCTTATCTGCCGGTCAAACCAGGCACATTTAAGATGTCTCTAATACTCCCCGGTGGGTCGTCGATGGACATGGTTAGCGACGTCGCGGGAAATGGAACACTCGACGCAATGTCATTATTTGTCAATGCTACAATAGATTATGTAACAGGCCAATATACCTGTTTTATGACAGGGGCAGTTCCTGTAGATCGGCAATCCTGGCCTCACATAATAAACTACACTCGTTACGAATACAATGTGACTCCTGCTGCTGGCGTAACCACATTTGCTACAGGAACCTTCCAAGCTGCAATAACTGTACCCAGCGCATTTAACGGAAACCACCAAGTCACGGCAATAGATACAGAAGGGCACACAGCAACTGCACCCCTCACCGTAACGGGCGGTGCCAGCGTATGGGACAAGACTTACGGAGGAACAGGCGCTGACACTGGGGAGGGGGATACTGTGCAGACCAGTGACGGAGGATACGCAATAGCAGGTGATACAAAATCGTTTGGGGCTGGTGGCACAGATTTCTGGCTTATCAAGACAGATGCAGACGGCAACACGCAGTGGAACAAAACCTACGGAGGGGCTCTCGATGAGGTTTCTGGTGGCATGTGCCAGACTAATGACGGAGGATACGCAATGGCTGGCTACACAAAGTCGTTTGGCGCTGGTGGTCAAGATTTCTGGCTTGTTAGAACAGGCGCGGATGGCAATGCATACTGGGCGAAGACCTATGGAGGAACAGGCGATGAATATGCAATATATGTGATTCAGAGTGTCGACGGAGGCTACGCAATGTCAGGCTACACAAACTCGTTTGGAGCTGGCGGTTATGATGCCTATTTGGTCAAGACTGATGCAAGCGGCAACATGCAGTGGAGCAAAACCTACGGAGGAAACGGCACTGATTACGGATATGGTGTGGTTCAGACTAGCGACGGAGGCTACGCAATATCAGGTTACACAACCTCGTTTGGCGCTGGCGGCCAAGATTTCTGGCTTATCAAGACGGATGCAAGCGGCAACATGCAGTGGAACAAAACCTACGGAGGAACAGGCACTGATGCTGCTATGTGTTTAATTCAGAATGTCGACGGCAGCTACGCAATAGTAGGTTACACAAACTCGTTTGGCGCTGGCGGTAACGACATCTGGCTTGTGAAGACAGATACTGCTGGCAACATGCAGTGGAACAAGACCTACGGAACAACCGTTTTTGAATTTGCGATTCACGGGATTCAAACTGCGGATGGAGGATACGCAATGGTAGGCATTAGTATGGCTAACGGTCAAGATTTTCTTTTGGTCAAGACGGATGCATCTGGCAACTTGCAGTGGAGCATGACCTACGGAGGAACAGGAGTTGAGAACGGATATGCTTTGCTTCAGACTAGCGACGGAGGCTACGTTTTGACGGGCAACACAAACTCGTTTGGCGCTGG
>CAYGYB010000043.1:0-8566 GCA_964354015.1 uncultured Candidatus Bathyarchaeia archaeon | reverse complement strand
GGAAGTCGCGATTGCCTCCATAGTTTTGTGGCTTGAACTAAGCCTCTTCGGATTTCACTTGAATATCTGAAGCAGCTTTCCATTGAAGCAACTATAGAAAGCTAAAGTCCTGTCAGCGTTTTTCACATTCGCCACGCTCAATCAAGTTTCAGAGTACTATGGTCTATTGCCGATTTTCAGGTGTTTGTTAATTGTTTTTGCTATGAAGTAGCTGATGGGAACCACGTAAAGAGGTTCCGTTGCGTTAAATAATGCCACTAACGGAATGACCACGCCTATTAAGACTGATTGGGGATAGTTAAAACCAATTAATGGAAGCATATAGTAATTCTGGACTGCCATAACCACGGTGCGAAATATGACCGCGCCTGCTGTGGTAGCAATCACCGTTTTTCTTGTCGAGGGCATTTTCTCCCTTGGGACGTTGCGAGTGACAAGCTTGTATGCTAAGTAAAACCCTCCCAGCATGGCTAGGCAAGCCATTATGCCGCCGACTGCTATGACGCCTGGATGAAATGCAAGCAAGGCTATGGAACCTATGAGTGCTATGAAAAGTCCGGGTTTAGGGCCAAGTAGTATGAATGCTACAAATATGGGTATTTCCCACACTTGGTACGGTAGAAACGGCGCGAATGGTGCTGGAATGCTGATTCTTGAGACATCAGGATTCAATACAATTGCGAGAGCGGCGAAGATTGCCACTAGTGAGATATGTTTTGTGTCCATTTGCTGGTCAATTTATCTGCATTCATCGTTTTGAGTATTTAGCATTTATCATTTGCAAGGGAAAGCAAGAACACTTGGGTGAAGTTGAAAGCAAAGCTCGGCTTCATTCCACAGGAGATTCATCTGGAACGAAGGAGATTTCTTAGGCGCTGTTTCTTTTGGGGTTTATCATGGCACCAACGACATTTGTGCATACGGACCCATTGGTTCCCGGTGCCGAGTACCTCCACGAAGGGTCTAAGAAGGTTACAAAGGCGTCAAAGCTATCGGCCTCATACATCGAGATGAAGTTCCCCAAAGGTGAAGATCTTACGACGTGACTGGGCTGGCCGTATGCCTCAAACAGCATGCAAGCTGGGGGCAGGATGTGAGCAGTTGGAGGAAGAGGGATATGCACTGTCCAACCAACAAACAATGTGCTCCCTTGTTTCCGTACCTGCAATTCATCAGGCTTCACAAAGATGAAATTGTCTGCTGCGGGTGTGCCCAGAAGGATAGCTTTCGTCGGAATTACAGCTCTCTCATTTGTTTCGACGCCTGCCACTGGCACCCAGTTGTAGCCTTTCGGGGTTTTAAGTTGCATGTTTATGTATAGGCTGTTCCCTTCTCCAAATAAGGAATCTTTTTCGTAGTGATATGCGTGTATTTTCATGGCAGGTATGCCGAGGTGGCTTGGCGGGTGAATTAGGACATTTCCTACAGTGCTTCGCGTTTTCTCTGCGTTCTCCCAAATTTCTGTCTGGAATATCTTCATGCCTGCGGCAAACGCGGCTGCCGTTTTTGTATCCCCAATTTCAGGTCGAGGTGAGCTCAAAGTATCCATGGGCACGGCGGATGGGGTAGAGGCTCCCTTCCATATACTGTTCAACATTAGCCCAATTTTTTTGACACGTGCACGATCGCTGGTGTATATGAACTGCGGACGAGCACCCAGTCTTTTCGGCTCATGTGGAGAATTAAATTGGAAGAGGTGTGTTTCATCAACCATCGTGGTCTGCAGGTAGCCAGAGGGGACATGCCTGACTTGGCAGTACTCTGATAAGCGTAGCGCAGCATTCAAGTTCTCGCTTGTTATGGGAGCCATAATCTTAACCGAAACGCCTCTCTTGATCCATGTTTCTATGAGCGCGGTTTTTTCGCAAAGTGTCGCGAGCCATTGCGAGGAGGTCAACATAATTATTTGCTTCTTGGGGGAACCAAGGATTTCGCGGTAGGTCTTTTCGGCTTCCTCCGCGCTGCTTATGAAAATTCCTTGTGATGTGCTTCTCTCGATTTCAGCTATCTTTTGCTCAATGTCTGTTGAGTTTCGCCAAAAATCTTCAAAAACAGCGGAGAACGAGTGCACAAGCTCTTTGCAATCCGTCCAGAGACACACATCTTGTTCCGTCGCGGGTTCAACCGGTCTAGGTGTGATGAAGAACAGGATTTCTTCTTCGTCTTTAATTACCATTCGGGGCGATTGTAAGCCCAGATCAGGGGTTCTTCCTTTAAGATTAAATCCAGTTTCGGGTATTCTCTTGAGGACTGTTTTCATTGCGCCCAAGTTTTGGCTGGATAAGTCGGTGAGGAACCTGAATTGGATTTTGGACCTGAGCGGATGAGTGAAGATGGCGTCGAAGATTCCGAATTGGTCGGCGCGTGCTAAGCCTGAAACCGTTGCAACTGTGGACAGTTGGCTTTTTGTTTCTTTTATCATCTGGGAAATCTTTGGGTAGATTTTGTTGTTTCCTTCGATAACCACGAATTTTCCCAGTGGAGGCTCGAGTACTGGCTGGCGTATGCTTTTCCAGTAGTTCAGTATGTCTTGTCTTGTCTTTTCCATCTGCGCTGCTTCGTCACGTTTAGCTTTGATGCTTAAGTCTAAGACAGTCTCGAATGGGACTGCTGTGAAGCGTGTGGGCGCTTCAAGCGTTGACTCCAACAAGCCTTTGGTTTGGAGAATTTTCAGGATACGGTAGATTTGTGCCTTGTGCCTTTTCATTCCTTTAGCAATTTCGTGGCATTTGAGGACGCCGTGTTTGGAGAGGAAAATGTAGACTTCTGCTTCTTTCTCAGTTAATTCGAGATTCCTGAGGATTTTCTTTATGGTCTCCTCGCCCAATAAGCCGCGCTCCTCATGATGCGGGAACAAACTTTTGTTCCTAGTCCATACTTAATTCGCTTATCAAGCTTAACTGTTTTTCGATGATATGAACAGGTCATTCATCAAACTTGAGCGCCGAGTGTGTGGGGCGCAGTGACAAGAAGTACCCAGCTGAAAGGAGAATGATGAAAAATGCAAAAAATCACAAAAGCCAAAACAACTTCGTTAATGGTTCTGCTTGTTTCAGTATTTCTTTTTGTCTCAGCTACGGTTTGCCCGTGTGCACAAGCTGCCGTTGGATGGAGCAAAACCTACGGAGGAACAAACGCTGAACTTGGATTTTTCCCTCATGTTCTCCAGACTAGCGATGGGGGATATGTAATTACATGTGACACGAATTCGTATGGGGCTGGTTTGTCCGATTTTTACTTGGTGAAGACTGATGCGGATGGTGCCATGCAGTGGCAAAAGACGTACGGAGGGCTTCTAAATGAGAATATCTTTAGATTTTGCGCCACTTCAGACGGAGGCTACGCAATAACAGGTCGCACAAACTCTTTTGGAGCAGGTGGCAACGATACCTGGTTGGTTAAGACGGCTGCGGATGGATTTATGCAGTGGAGTAAGACTTACGGAGGAGCAGACGATGACGGGGGATTTGATGTGCGTCAAACGGCGGATGGAGGCTACGCGCTGCTAGGTTACACGGGATCGTTCGGGGCTGGCGGTCGTGATGTCTGGCTGATCAAAACCGATGAAACTGGCAACATGCAGTGGAACAGAACTTTTGGGGGAACAGGTGGTGATGAGGGGATAAATTTGATTTTAACTTCTGATGGAGGATACGCACTGTCAAGCTATACCACCTCCTTCGGTGGCTGGAAATCTTGGTTAATAAGGCTTAACGAATTTGGCTACGCGGTGTGGAACAAGACCTACGCTATTGGAGCTGCAAGTTGGACAGATACTGCGATTCAAACAACTGACGGAGGCTACGCGCTTATAGGAGTGACAATGGTCGTGGGGAAAGGTCGCGAGGCTTGTCTCGTGAAGACTGATTCGTTTGGTAACATGCTGTGGAATAAGACTTATGGAGGAATAGGCAGTGATGTTGGATGGGGTGTAGTGCAGATGGCGGATGATGGATATACAATAGTAGGTGAAACAGACTCGTTTGGCGCTGGTGACACGGACGGTTGGTTGATTAGGACTGATGTGTCTGGCAACATGATTTGGAATAAGACCTATGGAGGCACGGGAAAGGAGATAACTTATGATACTATTCGGACAGCAGATGGAGGATATGCGATAGTAGGCTACACAGACTCGTTTGGCGCTGGCAGCACAGACTTATGGTTGATAAAGACTAATGAGTTTGGCGTGATTCCAGAGGGCTTAACCTTCGGAGTCATGCTGCTGCTGTCAACTGTTGGGGTCATAGTCAGCACACGCTACTTCCGAAAACGAGCAAAATAAACCCTCAACCCCGAAGAGAACACGCAACTCTTCGCTTCCTCTCTTTTTTGTTTTATCCAACATAAAATCAAACACGCTAAAAGGACGTGACAGTTTGAGTCTCAAACAAATGCTCAAAGCCCTCATAGACCTTGGGCTTTCGAAAACCGATGCAGAAGTCTACGTTTTCCTCGCCACAAAAGCTCCTCAAAACGCAAAGGACATAGCAAACGCGCTGAAAATGAAAAACCGGCGGCTTTACTCCTGCCTAAGAAACCTGCAAAACAAAGGCATCATCAACTGCACCGAAGAACACCCCAAACTCTTCTCCGCAGTGCCCATGGAAGAAGCTCTAAGCTCATTCATAAACGCCAACTTGGAAGAAGCACAGCACATGGAGAAAAACAAGAAGAAAATCATATCCTTCTGGCAAGCAATGATAAAGGAAAACACGCGCCACCGCGAATAAGCAGTTCAACCTATATAAATAAAGTATATAAAAGGGGGCTATAGACTGCCCCAAGCACTAGTATAGCAAATAGCTTTTCAAGCGAAGAGTGAATTCAGATGCATAACATTTTAATTATTCCTACGCAAGAACGCTATCTCGAAGAAGGTTACCCCGCCAATGGTTACTTTAAACCTTGACAAAATCTTCAACCCTAAAAGCGTAGCCATTATAGGCGCAAGCAACGAAGAAGGCTCAGTCGGCTACGCCATAGAAAATGAAGAAGCTAAACAAGGGGCAAAGCAGCTTCCGCGTAAAGTGGAAATTGGAATAGGCGTTCACTGGGGGTTAGACGAAATGCACTCGTATGCAATGAGTAGAGCATGAAATGCACGGGTCGTAAGCTCTTACCAGCATTTCTAAGCTTAACTCAATTTCCTTCTCAGTTTTGTCAAGAACCCGTGGCAACAGCGCTTTCAGGTCTAATTCAATGTTACCGTGATTCTGATTTGTCGGGATGACGCAGTTGGCTTTTGTGCAAACCCCTTTCTGGTTATACGTGTAGTCATGGAACAGTATGCCCCGTGGGACTTCTACTGCGCCGATGCCTCGACCTGCTTTAATTGTAATTTCTGGTTTGTGATAGTCTGGTTGGCTCTGCAGACCAGCGGTTTCGAGTTCATCAATCAACCGTATCGAATCTTCTACGCAGTGCACGACTTCGACCAGCTGTGCAATATTATTCATAAAGGGGTTATGGCAGACAGGTTTTAAGCCGAACATTTCAGCTGTCTTTTTAGCCAACGGCGAGAGCCTGTCAAAGTTAATGTTTAGTCTAGCCAATGCGCCAACCATGTATGATTTACGAACATGTTTCGCCCGTTTCGCCGTGGATATCGGCACAATGTACTCGTTAGTGAATGACAGGTACTCGCTTACTGGAGCTTTGCCCGTGTCTGAGGATGCGATATCCCCATCGTAAAGTGCATATTCGTCAGGTTTAGTTAACGCAATAAATTCTGTTTCCCTATTGAAATCAGGCAACTTGGGTGCCAAACTCTTGAAGAGTTCAGCGACTGCCTGCAGTTTGGGAACGGAATCCTGCAGCTTTTTCTTGAGTTCCTTTAGTTCTTTGGTTGAAGGAATTTTTGAGAAGCCTCCGGGTATCAGCCTTTGAGGATGCGTTGTTCTGCCGCATAAAAGATTGGACATCTCGTTCGCAGTTCTGTGCAGCTGCAAAACTGTTTTGACTTCGTCAGGATTAGATGATGCCAGCGGGATAACTGAGCCTACGCCCATCAAGTCAGGCAGCACTAGAAAGCCTAAGTGCAAAATGTGGCTCTGCAGGTTCTCTGCGTGTAGCGCGAGTTTTCTCAGTTTAAGGTCTTGGTCGCTTATCTTTATACCCATGGCTGCTTCTGTGGCTTTTAATGATGCGAGTGCATGTCCTATTGAGCAGATTCCGCAGATGCGTGAAGTTATGTGGTGCAGTTCGTTCCATTGGCGTCCGACAACCATGGCTTCAAAAAATCGTGGCGCCTCAGAGATGTTCCACTCGCATTTTTCTATAACACCGTTTTTGACGTTCACGTAGATGTTGCCGTGTCCTTCAACTCTTGTTACGTGGTGCACTTCAACGTTTATGTTCGGGTTTTTCATCTTTTGCTCTCCTGCCAACCGAAGTATAATCTAAATTTGCCTATTGCGTCGTCAACTGTGAGACCGTATTTGATCAGGACTTCTTTGTGGGAGTTCTCGTTTGGGTTGTCCACTAAACCGCGGCATCCCCAGCAGACTGTTCCTTCATTGACGCAGCAGGAGTTGCAGCCTGCTCGGGTTACTGTTCCCACGCAGTACTGTCCCCTTTCGAATGCGCAGACATTCTCGTTTTTCTTGCATTCGACGCAAACAGGATAAGTCGGGATGTCGGGTTCCTTTCCCAGCAAAAGCGACTTGACCACTTGAAGAAACTCATCTCTGTCAATGGGGCACCCATGCACGTACGCATCCACAGGTATCACCGCGTCTATCGGTCGCGCCGCGTAAGTGTCAAATAACTTCGCGTTCTCGCCGTACACGGTTTTCCTGACTTCATCTAAGTCCTTGTAATTCCGTATGCAGTTGATGCCGCCGATTGTTGCGCACGAACCAATAGCAACCACGATCTTCGCGTTTTTCCTAATTTGTTTCAGTCTGTCCTCGTCCTGAAGCCTCGTGCAAGAGCCTTCAATGAACGCTATGTCATAGGTGTCGCTGTGTTCCTTCATGACTTCTCTGAAGCTTACAACCTTAACTTGCCCGAGAAGGGTAAGCAGTTCCTCTTCCAAATTTGCGACCTGCAACTGGTCTCCTTCGCAGCCAGCAAAGTCAAAGAAAGCAACTTTTGGTTTCATCACAACGCCTCTGGTACTCCTTTAATTTTAGAATAATTAAACACGGGACCATCCTTGCATACGTAGATTTGGTTGATTTGGCAGTGTCCACACTTTCCCACTCCGCACTTCATTCTCCGTTCCAGAGACAAAATTATGTGGTCGTCTGGAACCTTCCGTGCTTTCAAATCTGCAATGGCGAACTTGTACATGACTGGCGGGCCGCAGATTACCGCGTAGGTTTTTTCTGGGTCAAAATCAACTTGAGGAATCAACGTGGTAATAACGCCTATGTTGCCCATCCATTCTTCGTTTTCAGGGCACCAGTTAACTGTAGGCTTAAACTCCACATCGTCCCTATTCAACAGCGCAAGCAACTCATCGCTGAAAAGTAATTCCCGCGGTTCTTTGCAACCGTAGAGCAGAATAACGCGGCCATAATCCTTCCTGTTATCCAGAACGTAATTGAACAAAGACCGCAAGGGAGCAATGCCGAGACCGCCAGCTATGAACAAGAGATCTTTGCCTTTCAAAAAGTCCGCGTCAAACCCTGTTCCAAACGGACCCCTAACGCCTACCTCGTCGCCCACATTAAGCGTGTGCAACTTGCTTGTCACGTTGCCTACTTTACGAACACAAAGCTCAAACGTGCCCTTCTTTGTCGGCGGCGACGACAGCGATATAGGGGCTTCGCCTATGCCGAAAACGGAGATTTCAACAAATTGGCCTGGTTTGTGGCCTAACTCGGAGCCGTCGTTTAACCTGATCTCGAGCAAGGTCTCATTGGCTGTCATTGGCACTTTCTTAACAATAGTCGCCAGCCTCGGCACGTAATCTATGTTTCCTTCAGTTTCAATTTTCACGTCGGGCGCGGTTGCCGCAGTCGCCAACATTTCCTTGTCGCGGATTTGATAGTACATGTCGTTGAATAGGCTGACTGGATTAGCTATGTCTGGAAGACAGTTTGATGAGCATCTGCCACAGCCAACACATGATACGAAACCGAAACGGTCGTATAAGTACTTGCCCTTCTTGAAATATCGATGCCGGTAGCGGGTTGGTTTTGTGGAGCGGAAGTTCTCTCCGGATGCAACCTTTGCAAAATCTTCTAGCAAGCAGCCATCCCAAGTGCGTATTCTTTCGCCGCGCGCAAGCGATAAGTCAGGGTTATCCTTAACATCGAAGCAGTAGCAGGTGGGGCATACTAAGACGCAGGAACCGCACGCTAAGCACTTCTCAGAATGGTTTTCCCAGAACGCGCTTTTTTCGTAACTTTTGCTTAGCAATTCAGGGATTAATTCTGGTGGGAAGTCAAACTTCTGCTGCGCCATGTACATTATTTCTCTCTTTTTCTGTCCGACCAGTTGACTGTCTCGTGCAAGCGCGTTTGTGACGTTTTTTGCGTATTTCTCCAGCAACTTCTCGCCTTTCTGAGAGCCAATGTTTATGGCGTACCTGTTTCCGAGGTCCGTCAGCATCAGG
>CAYGYB010000042.1:0-8699 GCA_964354015.1 uncultured Candidatus Bathyarchaeia archaeon | reverse complement strand
CATCTTATCCATGCCTTTAGGACCTAAAGCGCTTCTAACGCTTTCTGCTACGATTTTCGCGGCAGCTATGTTTGCGTGTTGCGCTTCTCTTCCACGCGACCTGTTGGAACCTTCCTTTAATATGAGAACGGGAACTCCGCCTCCTTGATTAGATGCTGACAAATCAAGTAACCCCTTTGGTGCGAACAACAGAAAACATATTTACCATATAAGTATTTCTAGTGCGCGCATGCTGAACTGAGCGTAAGCTGAGGAATCTTCAGCACATTAGGGCTAATATACTGAGACTTTGGCTACACCGTGAATTTGCAGCAGTTTGGGAATTAATTCTCCAGGGATTTTTTTCTCAACAATCAGTGTAAGTTTCGGTTCTGGCGAAAGTTCAGGGTCATCCACGATTGCTTGCCTGACGCTTAAACCGCCATTGGTGAGAATCATGGCTGAGTTGGCCAAGATTCCGGGAATTCTTGCGTCAACCGGAGTTATCTCCACTACGCCCAAGTTCAGATGTTTCGCGATTTCTTTCAACGAATGCCCCGCTGGCCGTATTTCCTCAAAAATTAACCTGAGTTCACGGTTGTTCTTGATGACGTTTAAGGTCTCGTTTACTGTTCGCCTATCCACTCCAGCCGCTCTTGCGATGCGCACAGGCGGAATCTCGATTTGGTTGAGGAAAATCTTGCCGTTTTTTGCGCTCAGTCCATTTTCTACTAGAACGCGCGCCACTTTGAGCCGTTCAGGGTAACCTTCCAAGTGCTTCTTGATGGTGTTCCACATAGTCAAGTCCCTCGTGTACACTTTTGTCCAATTAAGTATAAATGCGTTAATCAAACTGGAAAGCTAAAGTTAATCTCAGGCATGGTCTTAGTGAGGTTTTCGGCTCTCGATTTCCGGCTGTTAACTAATTCACGTACAAATGTGTACACAAAAGATTTAATATGGCATCCACGTACGATTTACAACTCACAAACAGGAAAGAAACGACATGCCAACCAAAAAAATACTCTTAGACGAAGACCAGATACCGAAACAATGGTACAACATAGTTCCCGACTTGCCTAAACCACTGCCTCCGTTCATAGATCCAGCAACGAAGGAGCCAGGCGCCGGGATTGTCCCAAGAATATTTCCAAAAGAAATTCTCGGTCAAGAAATGAGTCGTGACCGATGGATACCTATTCCTGAGGAAGTCCGAGAAGTCTACAAGCTCTGGCGACCTACGCCACTATTCCGCGCTTTCGGGCTGGAGAAAGCTCTGAAAACTCCTGCCAAAATCTACTACAAGTACGAAGGCACCAGTCCTGCAGGAAGCCACAAACCCAACACTGCTGTTCCGCAAGCGTACTACAACATGAAAGAGGGCACAAAACGCCTATCCACTGAAACAGGCGCTGGGCAATGGGGCTCCGCTTTAGCTTTTGCGGCTATGATATTTGGGCTAAAAGCCACCGTCTACATGGTAAGGGCAAGCTATGACCAGAAGCCGTACAGGAAGATGATGATGCAGGCTTTTGGAGCTGACGTTTACGCAAGCCCCAGCAAACATACAGAGGCAGGCAGGAAAATACTGAAGGAAGACCCTAACAACAAAGGCAGCTTAGGCATTGCTATAAGCGAAGCAGTTGAGGATGCGCTGGTTAATGAAGTAGAAGCTAACTACACAATAGGCAGCGTCTTCAACCACGTTCTAATCCACCAAACCGTTGAAGGCTTAGAAGCTAAGAAGCAGATGGAAATTGCAGGCGACTACCCTGACGTCATATACGGCTGCATAGGCGGCGGCAGCAGTTTCTCAGGTCTATTCTGGCCATTCTACTACGACAAGGTTACTGGAAAAGCACCGAAGAACACGCGGTTTGTAGCGACAGAAGCCACAGCCTGCCCCAAAGTTACTATGGGAGAATACGTGTACGACCATGGCGACACAGCGAAACTCACTCCTTTGGTTCCCATGCATACTTTGGGTCATGACTTCATACCTGCACCTATTCACGCGGGCGGTTTACGTTACCACGGCATAGCTCCAACGATAAGTCAGCTCTATGCAGAGAAGAAATTAGAGACAATAGCGTACAACCAAATAGATGTCTTTGATGCTGCTAAGATTTTCATTCAAGCTGAAGGCATAATCCCTGCTCCAGAGCCAGCTCACGCCATCAAAGGCGCCATTGACGAAGCTTTGAAGTGCAAGAAAACAGGCGAAGAAAAAGTTATTCTCTTTCTGCTGTGCGGACACGGCCATTTCGACATGCAAGCCTACGATGATTACTTTAACGGCAAATTACTTCCCTACGAATATCCAGCAGCAAAAGTTGCCGAATCCATGCAAAAACTCAGGAAACTCTATCCTTGGCTCGACGAGGTTAACAAGAAGTACATCAAATAATGGAATAACCAAAAGATTACTGTCTTAAGGCGCAATCTCTCCATTTCTATTTTTTTCAATATTATTCTGGTCACATCCACGGAGTCCGCTAAAGATAGTCTTATCACTTGCCCATATTCATAATTAACGCAGAAGGGAATTAACACTGTCCACTAAACTCGAACAAAAATCGCTGCCTGCCTCTGAAATTGCTCTCCCAACGAAAACAGTTGGATTCATCATTAATCCCGTCGCGGGAATGGGCGGAGCCGTTGGACTCAAAGGAACAGACGGAAAAACCATTCTAAACAGGGCCATAGAGCTTGGCGCAAAACCAATAGCCCCCGCAAGAGCCGAGGCATTCCTCTCCGCATTACACCCTGCTAAAAACAGCATACGCCTTATTGTTGGCGCTGGAATCATGGGCGAAGACGAAGCCAAACACTGCGGCTTCACATGCACTATTCTCGGCGAGAAAAAGAAAGAAACTATTGCGGAAGACACGAGAAAAACCGCAAAGAAAATGGCGGAACAAGGCGTTGACCTTCTTGTTTTCTGCGGCGGAGACGGAACCGCCCGCGACATACTCCAAGCCGTCGGCACCGCGCGCCCAGTGTTAGGTGTCCCCACAGGAGTCAAGATGCACAGCGCCATCTTCGCCGTAAGCCCACAAGCCGCAGCAAGAGTAACCGCGGGTTTTCTATGGGGCGAGCTGCCCCTGAAAGAAGCAGAAGTAATGGATGTGGACGAGCAAGCATTCAGAGAGGGCCACGTGTCCGCAGAGCTTCACGGCTACATGCTAACTCCTTACGAACCGCATTTAATCCAAGAGAACAAGCTGGCAAGCCCGATGACAGAGGGCGAACTCCGCAACCAAGCAGCCATAGCCATATACATAATCGAAAACATGAAACCCGACATACTCTACATTATCGGTCCTGGAACAACCACGCGCACCATCGGCGACCTCTTAGACACAAAAAAAACGCTTCTAGGCGTGGATGTGTTCTGCAACAAAAAAATCGTGGCAAGCGACGCAAACGAGAAACAAATACTCGCGGCAATTCAGGGAAAACCTGCGCAGATAATTGTCACGCCGATTGGCGGTCAAGGCTTCATATTTGGACGAGGCAACCAGCAAATAAGCCCAGAAGTGATTCACCGCGCAGGCTTAGACAACATAACCGTAGTGGCTACTGAAGGCAAGTTGCGAAGCCTGAAAAGCCTGAGAGTGGACACTGGCGATTCACGCTTAGATGAGGCTTTTCGCGCACGCAACGTCAAAGTTGTGGCTGACTACAAAGTCGAATACCTGATGCGCGTTGAATAAGCAGGAAGGCAATTTCGCTTAGTCACAAGTAAAGTAAAATATAGCAGCATGCGCACAGTACTCTGTTACAGTTAAGAGGCGTTAAAGTTGATTCCAATAAATCTCCCAAAAATTGGCGAAGAAGAAGTTGAAGCCGCCGTCAAAGTTTTACGCAACGGCCCATTAACGAACGCTTTAGGCGCAGGCCCCATGGTCACCCAATTCGAAAAGAAGTTCGCAGAGTTCGCGGGCGTGAAGCACGCTATAGCCGTAAACACGGGCACCGCTGCCCTGCACTCAGCAGTCATAGCTGCAGGCGTGAAACACGGCGACGAAGTGATACTGCCCAGCTTCACTTTCGTAGCCACAGCCGAAGCCGTCGTCATGGCTGGAGGCAAACCAGTGTTCACAGACATCGACCCTGAAACGTACAACATTTCGCCAGCTGCAATTGAGAAAGCCGTAACACGAAAGACCAAAGCCATAGTTCCCGTGGACCTTTACGGTTTGCCAGCGGACATTAAGCCTATCAGAGAAATCGCCGCTGAACACGACTTGGCAGTTGTGGAGGATGCGGCTCAAGCGCACGGCGCAACTTGCGATGGAAAACCCGCAGGCGCTCTTGCTGACGCGGCATGCTGGAGCCTTTACGCAAGCAAAAACATGACCACAGGCGAAGGCGGAGTCATAACCACAAACAACGATGAAATGGCGGAGACGATGCATATGATTAGAACTCACGGGGAAAAAGCCAAGTACGCTTCGCTGATGCTTGGCTACAACTACCGCATGACGGAGATACAAGCCGCAATAGGCTTGGTGCAGTTAGGGAAGCTGCCTGCTTTTGTCGCTAAGCGCCGCGGAAACGCCAGAATGCTAACGGCTCTGCTTGCAAAAGCGGAGAAACTGCAGTTGCCGCATGAGCCGAAAGGGCGCGGGCACAGCTGGTACCTCTATACGGTTAGGCTCAAAAACGCTGCAGAGACTGAGCGGAACAAGATTGTAGCGGAACTAAAGAACAGGGGCATTGGCGCTGAAGTGTATTATGCTAATCCTGTGCATCTTATGCCGTATTACCGTGACAGTTTTGGGAAGCGGGAACTGCCCGAGACAGAAAAGGCGGCGAAACAGGTTTTCTCTTTGCCTGTTCACCCAAGCGTCACGGAGGAACAAGTAGACTACATAGGCGAAACACTGCTGCAGCTCTTATAGTGTGAATGCTTCCGTAGTGCCTTATTCTCTCGGTTTTCTCTGAAGGGCGCTGCCGTGCGGAAGAAAGGCGTGGCTGCGCCCAACTGTAAGAGTTAAATATGAACTGTTGGTATTATTACCAGTCCATCCCGAAGAATTAGCAGATGGTTTTCTCTAAAGGAAAGTGAAAAATTGACCAACGACGATGGTGTCTCGCGTGTCAAAGTGAAATTCGTGATAGAAGGCTTAGGCGAAGCCGAAGGCGAACTAGTGCGTTTTATGGCGCCTAGAACCGTGGACACCATAGTTCGTAAACTTCCAGTTGAAGGCAGAGCTGCCTTATGGAAAGAAGAAGTTTACTTTGAGATTCCAGTCAAAATGGGCGAAGAAAAAGCTAAGGCTACGGTGGAAACAGGCGCGGTTGCTTTTTGGCCTATGGGCAGCGCCATATGCATTTTTTTCGGGCAGTCGCAGCCTTACAGCCCAGTGAGCATTTTGGGCAAGATTACACAGAATCTGGAATTGTTCAAGCAAGTGAAAAGCGGAACCACAATCAAGGTTGAACTGCTAGTAAGCCAGTGAACTTTCTGCCCACATCTTTAGCAGCCGTGCACATTCTTCTTTTACTGCGTCGTCTGCGGTTTTGTTTTGCAGAACTTGCAAAAATTCTATGCGCTTCTCGATTGAGCGCTTCTCCGCTGAGCCGCCATAATAAAGCTCGCCTTCCAAGTACTCTTTCATTTGGCCAGCCTTTTGGATAAGGAGACTGGCGGCGTCCACAGCGTTCTCTACTGCAAACTTGTTCGCCCATATCGCGACTTCTGTTTCGCGGAGTTGAGTTAAACCGTCAATTTCCATTATTTGCCTGATGTAGGTTCTTAAAAACTCGTAATATCCCGCGGTTTTTATTAGCTCAAGGGTTTCGGCGACTTTTTGCTTGAAGCTTGGGCTTCCTTCTACGGTTAAGAGGTGCTTGTAGCCTTTGTCTACTAGCTCTTTGGCGGCTTTAACCTCTTTTGCAGTATAGACTCTTTCTGGAAATTTCAAATTTGATTTAACTCCTTTTTCTTTGAAGCGAGGAACGTGAAAAGTTTAGGGTAATATGGGGAATTAGCTTGTTGCGGGCTTGTATATTTTTATGTTGTGGCTTCCTGAGACCAATTGCACGGCGCCAGATGCTTCCAGTTGCTCCAAGAAGTCTTTGGCTGCGCTTATTCGAATGTTGAACCGTGAAGCCACAGCGTAAGGCGTTAAAACGTTCATTTTCTTTATTTCAGCGACGAATTTTTCGTTTTTCGCGTCTGGAGCGATTATGCCTACGGTTTTCTTTTCTTTCGGCGGTCCTGATTTTTCTTTTTTCTTCTCTTTGCCTTTTTCGCCCTCGTCTTGTCTACTTTGTTGGCGTTCCATTTGCTTTAAGCCGATTTTCTTTTTTCCACCCAATTTTTCTTTGCGCTCCTGTTGGCTGATGTTTCTTGAACTAGAAAGGCTGAGTTATTTCAACCTTATGCTTGCTTTGCCAGTCTTTGATTGGCACGCCGAGTTTTCTTTCGATTTCAGGTCTGTGAATGGAGTTCATTGTGCAGAATGGAATTATGCGTCCGTCAGGCACTGCATAGTGAATCACACAGCGTTGCACACGTTCCAAATCAAAATTGTACGGATCCATGAAATGCATGGAAGACACCATGAGCGCGTTCCTTGCGAAGTCGCCAAGAGACTGGTAGTCGCCGCTCAGGAGCACGCCGAGTATGTACTTTCGGAGGAAGGAGAACTTTATGTGACGTGCGGATCCGAGTAGGCGCAGCTTGGCTTTGCTCTTGCTTCCTTTCATTGCGTCTTCATAGACTTTCTGCAGGGAATTCCGGAACTTTTCGATGTTTCCGTACCGCGTGACTGGCGTGAGCTTGCCGTCTTCCACAAGAACGAAGGTTGCCATGCCGCAGTGCGGATGCGCCGTGAATTCCACGTAGCGTTTGCCTTTCAGGGCACCTACGGCTTTGGATACTGGGACGACGACGGGGACTGGATAGAAGTCTGAGACTTTGATGTCGCCGTTTGTTTGTTCTTCGACGAGTTGCATGAAGTCTGGGATGGTGATGCGCATTTTCTCCCTGTCTTGCTGTGGTAGCCTTCCGCATAGTGAAACGGGCTGCACGTTTACGCACCTGATCACGTCGAAGTTTTTGGCGGCGAATTTGATGATGTCGCCAAGTTGGCTGTCGTTGACTCCTTTGATGAGTGTGACCACGAGCACGATGCTGTTGTAGCCTGCTGCACGCAGGTTCTCGATGGCTTTCATCTTCATTTCGAGCAGGTCGAGCCCGCGGAGGAACTTGTACACGTCAGGCGTTAAGCCGTCGAACTGCAGGTAAATCGTGCTTACGCCCGCAGCTTTCAGCTGTTTCGCGTATTCTGGGTCGTGGGCGATTCGAACGCCGTTCGTATTAACTTCCACGTGGCGGATGCCGAGTTCTTTTGCTTTTCGAATCAGGTCGAACAGGTCGTTGCGGATGGTTGGTTCACCGCCTGAAAACTGCAACGCGTCGGCAGGCACAGGCTGGTTCGCGCGCAAGTTCTCCAGCATCCCAGTGATCTGTTCCTTGCTGGGCTCGTACACGTAGCCTGCAGCCGCAGCGTTTGCGAAGCACACTGGGCATTTGAGGTTGCACCTGTTCGTCACGTCGATTATGGCGAGCGCCGTGTGCGATTTATGCTCTGGGCATATGCCGCAGTCGTAGGGGCAGCCGTTCACAGTTTTGGTTCGCGGATTAGCCATTCCGTCGCCGTCGTACCTGAATTTTTCCGCGCGCTGGTACTGTTCGTAACTTGACCAGTATAATTCTTGGAAAACACCATGCTCAGGGCATTCTTTCTTAATGTAAACTTTGCCATCGTCCTCGAAGATGGTTGCGTCTAACACTTTGAGGCATTCGGGGCAGATGGTTTTCGTGTTCTTGATTACTTTCATGTTTTCCACTTACTCTTTAGCCGTTGCACGTTTCGAAGTGCTTAAGAACCATGTTATACATAATAAGGTTTCCAAACGTTTCCTAAGGTGAGTGAGGGGGATAGAGTGTCAATCAGCGAGAACACGCGTGTGACTCTGCGGGAAATGGGCTTGAACGCTTACGAAATTGACGCGTACACCGCGCTGCTTGAAGAGGGACAAATGACTGCGATGGATATAAGCCGCAAAGCCTCAGTGCCCTACTCGAAAATCTATGAGGTTTTAAACTCGTTGAAGGAGAAGGGCTGGGTGAAAAGTTCAGAAAGCCGCCCCACCAAATACTATCCAGTGCCGCCAGTTGAAGCTGCGGCATTCACGAAGCTTAGGATAGAAGACAAATATCACCTGTGGGAGCAAGCGGTTGCTGAGGAACTACAGCCCCTGTATGAGAAGCGAGAACTGGTGGAGCGCGCCGACATACTGATGCTGCATGGACAACAGGCGGTTTTAGCTAAGCTGGAGGAAGTCCTCAAGAAAGCCACAAAAGAAATCATGATTGCCGCTCCAGAATTCGCCAGACCAATAATGGCAGTGGCAGAATCACTGTTAGGCGGCGTGAAGAAAACGGTTGGCATCAAGCTTATGGTGGCTGGGAAAACACAAGACTGGCTGTTTCTGAAGAAGTCTGCCAGCGTAAGCGAACTGCGGGTTAGGGACCATATGTTCGGCGGCGGCGTAATCGCTGACGGCAAAGAAGCCATGCTTTTCTTGGGCGAAGACAAACCCAGCTTAGTCATATGGAGTAATCATGTGGGCTTAGTCGGATTCGCAAGGGAATACTTCCAGTTCCTATGGGACTCCTCAGCAACAGCTTAACAGCAAAA
>CAYGYB010000041.1:0-8737 GCA_964354015.1 uncultured Candidatus Bathyarchaeia archaeon | reverse complement strand
CATCAACGCTTCCGCAAAGCAAACGTCAACATCGTAGAACGCCTAATAAACAACCTCATGCGCCCAGGCAAAAACGCAGGCAAAAAAGCCAAAACCACCAACATCGTCAAACAAGCTTTTGAAATAATTAATCTGCGCACGGGAAAAAACCCCATAGAAATCATTGTTAAAGCAGTAGAAAACGCTTCACCATGCGAAGACACCACACGCATAAGCTACGGAGGCGTAGTCTACCACTTGTCAGTGGACGTGGCACCACAAAGACGCATAGACTTAGCCATCAGACACATCAGCGAAGGCGCACGCGCAGCCTCACTTAACACGCCCAAATCAATCGAAGAATGCGTAGCAGACGAGCTAACATTAGCAGCAAACAAAGACATCAAAAGCTACGCCATCTCCAAACGCAACGAAATCGAACGCGTAGCCCAATCCTCACGCTAAACCTTACCGCACGTGAATTTCCACCACATCGCCATCTTCCAACACAAAACCCAACCCAACTTTTTGCGGGCTGAAAACCAAGCGTTTAGACCAAACTTTCGCAAAAGCAAAATCCCGCGTAAAATCCGTGTGAATACTCTTCGCCAAATCAAGCAACGTAGCCCCCTTCTTCAAAGTAAACGGATTCTTAGAAAACGCCCTATCACCAGGCTCCTTCGTGTAAACACGCATCACACCCAAAGCCTCAAACAAAGCACCACCCAGCCTCTCCAAACCAAGCCTCTTCTCACATGAAACCGCAACAATCGGGATTTTCCCGCCAACATACGTTTTCAGCAACCGCAAATTCGCTTCAGCATCTGGCAAATCCAACTTATTCGCCACAATCACCGCAGGCCGATACGTGGTACTCTCAAAAACTGCGTCCTCAACATCATCCAAACTCACTTCACCAGAAATCTTGACAAACGCGTCAGTAATGCGGTAACTCCTCAGCAGCGCCTCAACCTGCCGCATCGTGCAATCAATAAGCTTCCCAACCAAAATAATGCGCAAGCTGGCACCCGCATATCGCCTGTCAATGTCCACGCGCCCCTTAGGCTTGCTGACCAGCACACGCGCCTTCTCCAACTCGCCCAAAACCAGCTCCAACTGCGCAACAGGGTTTCCAGCTAAATCCACCATCAAAATCAATCCATCAGCATTCCGCGCTACAGCCAGCGTCTGCAGCCCCCAAGCGCGTCCATCAGCAGAACCCTCCATCAACGCAGGCGCTTCAACAATCTGAAACTGCACATCCTCAAAATTCATAATACTCGGAACAGGCTCACGCGTAGCATAAGGCGCCGTGGAAACCAGTACGTTCGCGTTCGTCACCGCAGACAACAAGCAGCTTTTGCCAGCTTTAGTCACGCCAAGCAACGCCACTTGAGCCGCGCCTTCCTTTTCAATAAAGAATTTGGGTCCGCCTCGCGCAGCCCGCTTATGCTTTTTCTCTTCCAGTTCCTTGCGCAAAACAGCCATTTTCTTTTTAATCTGCCCACGAAGCTTTAACGTGCCTTTATGCTGTGGCACACAACTGAGAAACTCCTGCATTTTCTGCAGTTTCTCTTTCGGATAGCGAGCTGCTTCAACCTCAGCCCACTTGTCCTTTGCGTCAGGAGGCAAATTCGTCGGCATACCGCTTCAACCCATATATTCCACAAATCAAGTTTAATATCATTTCTACTTCCGCCACGCTTCACGCAGCACATCAACATAAGATTATATCACGTAAACAGTGGCGATATCTCCCGCAAAATCCCCTCTTTTTTCTTTCTTAAAAATAGTGTGGTTCTGCTCTTAGAATGGAAAGGCAGGCGGCTTATCTTTCCGGGCGACGCGGAGCATGAAAGCTGGAATTTAATGTGGAAAGATGCGCAATTAAACCTTGCAAAGCCCGTTGATTTCTTGAAGGTCTCTCATCATGATAGTTGCACAGGGACTCCTTATGACCTGAAAGATTCAAAGTGCGCTATGAACAGCATACTTGAATCTATTCTTTCAGTGAAAAATGCCAATACCGCCCAGGCAGTTGTGTCGACCGAAGCTGGTGTAATAAAGGCAGATAGCAATCCTGTGCCTCATCCTGGCCTTATGAATGAAATAGCCCGACGCGTAAGAAATGTCAATGAATATCCTCCAGAATCTGGAAAACAACCTCAAAGAACTGACAAAGAGCAAGGAAACTGGATTGATGTCAAAATTAAGCCAAGAACAAGCTAAGAATCTTCTGTAAGAACAATCTTAGTAAAGGAGACAAGTACATGCGCTATATCTTGAACTACAAATTGACAGAAATTGTGTAAATGAGGTGGGTGCGCGCTGGAGGTTTCATTTCCACTTAGGAAGAAAACATAGTGCGCACACTAATCGAGTTTCTCTTCTAGTCTTCTCTCTTGCACTTTTGCCGGAGAGCCAGCTACAAACGCGTAAGGCGGAACGTCTTTCACAACGACCGACCCTGAGGCCACTAGGGCGCCTTCGCCGATAGTCACTCCTGGTAAAATTAGGCAATTTGCTCCCACGCGCACATTACGGCATATCTTTACCGGACCAAAACTGAATGTCATCCTGCCATACCCTATGTAGCTGTGAGTGAGTATGGTACAACCAGTTCCAACGCCGCAGTCTCCCTCAAACTCTATGAGGTCTGGCAAAATTGGGTCAAACTTCGTCCATTGACCTATAAAGCAGTTCCTTCCTATTTTTGCCCGAGCCAAGTTTCTGAAAAAAAAAGCTCGGGCTCTAGGCCAAACGGTTGTCTGGGTGAACTGGGATAATAGAAAACCTGAAAACACATTGGATAAGAAAATTGAGATTGGGCCTGTTTTTCTTGTTTCGAAGAGAGCTTTTTCAATGATTAGGGAAGGAGCCCCGCTTAGAACGGAGTGGTATCCTTTTGAAAAGACAGGGCTTTCAGCTGTATTAATCCTAATGTGAGTCATGTTCGCATCTTTCTCAATGCTGTAACTCAACTTCGCATACTCGTGTCTTTCTTTAAACACGTCTGAAAAGAAGAAAACCGTGTCCACTATTTTCTCTAATATTGTGAAAAAAACCCCCTGAAGAAGAACGACATAAAGTATAGCTAGAATTACTTTGGTCGGAAGCGCAATTTCCCCTGAAAAAACAATTGAGAGGAATGAAAACGCCAAACCGAAAGCAATCAGCGCTAAATCCAGAATGAAGCCAAAAGTGTAGGTCAGTGTCCCTCCAACTCTACGTTTACGAAGCATATTGTAGCCGACGATTATAACCACCAAGCTTGCTGAAAAAGCAATCAGCAAAAAGAAAAAAACCACAGGTAACGAACGGTAAAAAAGTGAATCTCCAAAAATCGAAACAGAGCGGATCCAACTCTCTGGCATTAAGTTGAGATTGGGGAAAACTGTTGCGGTAATCAAAAAGAGGGCTAAGATGTGTACAATACTGAGTGTTCCAACAACGACCTTACGCATTGGGATCCCCAAACATTCTGTTTTCTAATTTCATTTAGCATGTTTCTGCAATTTATTGCTTTGTTCTTTCTATAAATGTTCACTCGCTTTCAGCGCGCACGGCTATTCCTAAATTAGTTTGCGAAATATCTGATGCACACAGCAGGGCTAAGGCCAAGTTCTGGAACTTGACGTTTGCTGACTGAAACAAGTTTTGCTGCGGATTGGCATGCGCGGCTTCTCATGTCAATCCTGACATGAGTCAGTTTTCCGTATTTCTAAACACTGTAACTCAACTTTTTGTATTACATAGGTGCTGCTTGTGAGTTTATTGAGGCGTTTGCAGCACTTGTTGACTCTCACCATGTCCAAATCGTGCAGTTCTTGCGCTGAAGAATAATATTACGGCTAGTATTTCAGCAGTAACCAATAACAGGGACCAGATGGAGTCAAGGACATAAATGATTGTATAATCAAATGTAAAATCATAAAAACTACTGCCAACATTAAGTCCAAAGAATAAAGCCGAAATGGTATCCGACGCCGCCATAAATACTGCCGCAAGAATACAAAATATTCCAGTAGTGATTGAAAGCCCTGACTTACCAGTGGATCTCCTGTTCATAATATGAGTTACTCCCCAAAGAATCAAAGCAATAAAGAAAATGTTTAAAATAACAATCCAAGATAGTTGGAGTCCGAGCCCTATATCAGAACTATAGCTTAGGTTCAACTGTTCAAACACAATTGATAATGAACTATAAGCAAGAAAGCCGACAGCAGTTATAATCCCAAGAATGAAACTGACCAAGCCTAAGCCTGATTGATAATATCGCCGTATTCCAAGGTAACCTATAGAAGCCAAAATAATTCCAACACCAAACAAAATGTACGTCGCTAGGTAAATCACTGTATATGGCAGATAAAACTCGACAAACACAGGCAGCACAGAGACGAAATACAAGAGGGCAGCTACAATGTTTATGATGCAACCCACTGCTCCGCAAATAAAAAACGCTCTACCAGTTGCCTCTTGTGGCGGCGGAGGGACCGGGGGAGGAATTGATCGAGAAAGAGATAAACCTCTTGAAATATTGCTGCTTTGACTATCAACATTCGCTTTCATGTTGACAACCGTTGATTCTTTTTTGCCAAACTATTATTTATATTTTAGTAAATCGATTGCCAAGTTGCACTGCCATTCACCAAAGTCGCATAGAAGCAGTACTTACGTAGCCGTATTTGTAGTTGAAGTGACGAAATCGTTAAATATTCTTAATCCACATGAAAACGTCTGGCGATTGTCTTGTCTTACGAGGTGCTGATTGGAAATTTTGCAAGGCAGCTTACTACTGACAAATGGGAAGAGCCAAAGCGAAACAATGTTATTGAGGGAATTACGTTTGATCTGTATGCTACTAGACACCACATTTCGTTTTGGCAGGCATGCTTCACGCCCTCACAAGAATTTCTGGATCAAGCAACCTTCCAAAGATTTGAAAGCATATACAAAATCCTGTACGAGAAGGCTAGAAGCTGGACTTGGGCTAATTTTACTGTCCTAGTTGTCTTGGCGCTAAAAGGGGTGTCCCAAGACGTAACCGGGAAAGTGGATAAATATTCGGCGGGGATGGCCTTTACAAAAGCTGGTGGCTGCTTGCTATGCATCGTGGATGTGCTTGGCAAGGTAGTCCATATGAAAACGCCAAGCTTGCCTATACCTCTTCACGTAATCAGTAAAGAGTTCAAAGACAGTGTTAATAGAGCATTGGCAATCCCATGGTGAAAAAAAATATTTGCGGTAATCAGCGCAAGCATGCTTCGAGAAGCCAAATAGACATATAGCGGATTTACGGTGTAAAATAGATATTCGCTTCGCCGAGTGGTGGCAAAAGCAGCTCAGACTTATGTGCGCAAGGGAGACGCATCTTATTCTATCCATGGTGCAGGTCACTCGTTGGCGAACGGAAACCAAAACAAATAATAAAACCAAAAAGAATTCACGGTCCTCAAAAAATTGTTTGGAGGCTTTTTGCAATAGACCCCGCTCTGCGTAGATTTCTTAGTACAATATTAGACCGGTAGTGGCTTTTCAGAAGCCTTGCGGTCTGGTCGATCAGATACGCTGGCCGAAGGAAAAAACCTCTAAAGTATTCTTGTATGATTTGTTCAATTATTTCGAAGGGCACAGCGTTAGGAGAGATTTGGGACACTATCGCGCCTGTTTCCCAGTACTCATCCTCGTTCAAGATGCCTTGGGTTTTAAGCTCTGTCCAGATATTAGTTCCTGGAAAAGCGGTGAGCACATTGAATTGTGGAAAGTCTATGGATAGTTTTTGTGCAAATTTTAGTGTGTTTTCAATTTCAGGCTTCGTCTCGTTTGGAGCACCAACAACAAATGAACCGGCAATTACATCCATTCCAGCTTTCCTTGCGTTCTTAGTTGCACGTTTTGCCTGTTCTGGAGTTACGTTCTTGTGGTAGTAATCCAAGATTCTTTGGTTGGCACTTTCAATTCCGAAAAACTCAATTTTCCCTCCAGCTTTCACCACTTCTCTCAGCATGTAATACGAACTGGAATCAACGCGTCCTTCAAAAATCCATTCAATATCCATTTTTTCCTTTATAATTCTGCGACAAAAATCAATTACTCGTTTCCGGTCTTTTGTAAAGTTGTCGTCTACAAACATGAATTGTCTATAGCCCTGACTTACCAGGTCGCAAATTTCCTCAACCAAGTTTTCAATCGATCTAGGTCTCCAGATTCCGCGTGCAATTTTTTGACAGGCGCAAAATCGGCATCGGCAGGAGCATCCACGAGATGATATTATACTCGTGAATTTATTTGTGGCAATGTGCGCCTTGGCAATCGTTAGATGGTAGTCAGCATCTAACAAACTTCGATCTGGAAACAAAAGTGAATCTAAATTCTCAATTAGCGGTCTGTCAGCGGTTGAGATAATCGAATGACTACCTTTTTGCCTGAAAGTAATACCGAGAACATTTTTTAAATTCCGCCTTTTTTCGAGTTGTTTAGCAAGGTCAAGAATTGTAATTTCTCCTTCCCCTCGAACGATTATGTCTACGAAGGGGTATTTTCTTAGAATTCTATCCGCGTTGAAAGTCGCATGGTAACCACCAAATACTATTGTCATGTTGGGGGTTTGCTTCTTGACTTCGCCTGCTATCAAGGCTGCATTCTGACCTGCCCCCGTTACAGTGGAAAAACCTAAAATGTCAGGCGATTCTTTTCTAACCCATTTAATTGTTTCTTCCGTAGAAGATCCTTTCACTGATTGATCAAAAATAGAAACCTCGATTCCCTCATTCTTCAGAACAGTCGCCAAGTAGAGAATGCCTATCGGGAGAGTGGCTGAAAAACTAATGGCCTTCCACTTTTCCGCAGGTGCTGGTCTCTCATCAAGAGACGGATTTATGAAAGACACTTTCAAATGAAGTCCCTTTTAGAATATAGTCTATTATAATTTAAAGAATGCCCATTTGGCACTTTATGATTAACCTACTTGTTTTGAGTTGTTTCAGATCCACTTCAAAAGCGAGGCACAACTTCTTCCTGCAGCCGCCGTTGATCGGCCAAGGATTATGAAACTGGCGCCTTTATACCCGCATTCTGGGCATGTATGCCGATTGTCACCTAATAACCTAACAACGTCATCTCCAAGAATGGCTGCGCCAACATATCCCTTCACAGCGTAAGGCGATATTACTTCAATGAGTCCAATCTCCCCGGATTTTACTGGATTGAGTTTTTCCAAATCCCTAACGACAATTCTTGACGACAAAGGACAATGCATGATAAAGTCTTTGTATTTCTTTGACCAGTGACCGCCAAAAGCTGTAGAGCTTTCATTGAATCCATATATGTCTCGAATAAACTCAGACTTTATCCCGTAAACTTTGTAGTTGTTTTCTACCCATTCTTCTTTGTTGACCGGCTTCATTTTAATCTGGGCTTTGACTCCATCCCAACCTCCTCCGCCTGAACAGACCGCACCCACTCCATCAAGATCAAACCTATTTTCTTTTTGAACCATATAGTTGGTCATAAGATTATTCATTAGCAAGGCGTTTCCGCCAAGTACAATGAAGTCCACAGGTTTTCTTTTTTTAAGATGTCGCACTAAGAATTCTGTGTCTAGCTCGACCACTGCCAGCTTACTGCGTTTGGTAATCGCTTTAACAATAGTTTTCAGAGGGCGAATCTTTACTAAGTAATGAACGTTAGCTTTTTTTTGTTCATATGCCTCGTTGATGCAGGCCAAGAACATTTGCGAATTTCTAATCTTTGACTCCCGTTTTGCCAAAACTTTCATCAGCTTGGAAGCAGGAGCAAAATTGTAAACGCAGTTAACCGCATCATAGAAGAAAAACTCCTTAAACCTTGCCCTCCACAAATCATACATGGAAGATATGTCTTCCTTCGTCCTTCCGACTATGCTAACATCTTCCGAGGTCCCACTAGAAACTGTCCACAAATCAATCTGATTAGTCCTGACCAATTTTTTGTAGGAATTAGAAGACAACTTGAAATCCGAGGTCCTCAGGTAAGGAATAGACTCCAATGTATCATCACGGAACTCCATTTCTGGAGAAAACCCGAAGTCACGGCATAACTCCGCATATGCCTTATTTTCATAAATTGTCTGGGTAATTTCGAACCTCAAATCCTCAAAAAAATTTTTGGAGAAAGACTGTTGAATTATCTCCGAGCTTAGTCGATCTATAGGCATGCTACATGATTACTTTCGCTTGTTCTCATATATTTTGTGCTTCAATAGCAATTAACTATGCGATGCGTTAAGCTGTCTTTGTAATCAGTGCAGAACAGCAAGAAAGTTGCTTCGCTACATGTAGGGCACAACTGAGCAGATTTTTGAAACCTTGAATTTTTCGCCGACACGCTTCTTCGAAATTCAAATTTGCTGAGGAGGCTCTCTTGGAAGATTCTTTTTTGCGTGAAAAGCTATTTGAATAGTTGAGAAATGCGTTAAGACCGCAAGCACAAGTACGCCCCATTGCATGCTGCCAAGAAAAAGCTCATGCAGATACGTGTTGTCGACAATAGGTACAAGAAAGTTGATTGCAGCCGCAAATTGAGCTACAAATTGAAAAGCTGCAGCTCCTGAAATGAGCATCATGCGAAAAGGTCTCTCTCCAATAGTCACTTTCGTCCTTTTCAAACCCAGCCCCATAGTCCGCGCCCGGGCATAGTCTACAAGAAAGGAACCTACCAACGCTGCCAAGCCCACAATTGGGGTGACAAGACCTGCAATCACCAATCCAATCAAGACTAT
>CAYGYB010000040.1:0-8968 GCA_964354015.1 uncultured Candidatus Bathyarchaeia archaeon | reverse complement strand
TGTTGCTTGCGCCTGCATTATTTCCTTCATGGCTTCACGTGACTCTTCGCAGGTCAGGTTTGCTCCGTCAACCAGTTTTTGCGTGCTGTCTCTGATCATCTGGGTCATCTGCCTTCTAGAAAGTTTTTTACGATGAGTTTTCCGTCCTCGCAGAGTATGGATTCAGGGTGAAACTGCACGCCTTCAATGGGGTATTTGACGTGGCGGACACCCATGACTTCTCCATCGTCAGTGGATTCCGCGGTTACTTTAAGACATGAGGGAATCGAGGGTTTTTCGCCTGCAAGCGAGTGATAGCGCGTTGCTGTAAACGGGTTGTGGACGCCTTTGAAAATGCCCTTCCCGTCGTGTTTTATCTTGCTTGTTTTGCCATGCATCAGCTTTCTTGCAGCGACAACTTTTCCGCCGAAGGCGTAGATTATTCCCTGATGCCCAAGGCATACGCCTAAAGTTGGAACTTCACAGCTTACATGCTGCAGAATTTCTGTGCAGACACCGAAGTATCGGGTATCTTCAGGAGTGCCTGGACCTGGCGAAATCACTATGCGGTCGGGTTTAAGCTCTTTGACCTGTTTTAAGGTTAATTGGTCGTTTCTGTACACGATGGTTTCTGCGCCCAGTTCCCCGATGTACTGGACGAGGTTGTAGACGAAGGAGTCATAATTGTCGATAACGAGAACTTTCACGTTGCTTCTCCTCCAGATACTTGCAGTGCCTTCATTAGGGCTCCTGCTTTTTGTTCGGTTTCAAACCATTCTTTTTCTGGAACTGAATCTGCCACTATGCCTGCGCCTGCTTGAATGTAGGCTTTGTCGCTATCAGCGAACAATGTGCGTATGGTTATGGCGAAGTCCGCGTTGCCGTTATAGGAGAAGTAGCCTACTGCGCCTGCGTAAGGTCCTCTTCTGCTTGGTTCAAGTTCTTCGATGATTTCCATCGCTCGGACTTTGGGTGCTCCCGAAACCGTGCCTGCTGGAAAAACCGCTCTTAACGCGTCATAACATTCATAGTCTTCTCTGAGGTCGCCTACCACCTGCGAAACAATGTGCTGCACATGGCTGTACCTGTGAACTTTCATGAATTCTGGAACTCGAACGCTTCCAAACTTGGAGATTCTGCCTATATCGTTCCTCGCCAAATCCACCAGCATCACGTGTTCAGCGCGCTCTTTAGGGTCTGCCAGCAGTTCTTTGGCTAAGCGCCTGTTTTCGCTTGGTTCAGCCTTGCAGGGTCTGGTTCCAGCTATCGGAAACGTTTCCACCCGCCTGTCGTCAACTCTGACGAGCATTTCGGGGCTGGAGCCGACGATTTGCCGGTTGCCTGCTTTGAGGAAGTACATGTAAGGTGACGGGTTTATCTGCCGCAACGCGCGGTAAAACTCTGTCAAGTCGCCTTTAACGGTGAACTCGTAGCGCTTCGAAAGGACAACTTGGAAAATGTCGCCGCAAGTCACGTATTCCTTGGCTTTTTGCACGGCTTGCTCAAAATATGTTTTTGTAACGTTCACTTTGGGCTGCGTGTACGATAAAGCCTCACAATCGCTGGGCTGCTTAATTAATTGTTCAACTTCGGCGAAGCGGTTATCGTTTGAGTAATAGTAGAAGGCGCGTTTTTGCTTGTGGTCGAATGCGATGCCGTCGTCAAAAACGCCCAGTTGCACATCTGGGAAGTTCAGGGTGTCGCGTGTTATTTGAGGAAGTTTTTCCCAGTAGCGAATTGCATCATAAGAGATGTAGCCGACGGCTCCGCCGGCAAATCTGAATTCGTTGCTGTGAACGGCGTGGTTTTGGACAAAGTGTTTAATTATGTGTAGTGGGTCGAGGGTTTTTTCTTTGTTTTCTTCGCCTGTTCTTTCGTTGCGGGTTACTGCTATTCCGTTTTTTATTTGGATGGTTGCCGTTGGGTTGAATCCTATGAACGAGTATTGTGCCAGTTTTCTTGGTCCTTCGATTGATTCAAGAAGGTAGGTGTTTTCGGTGTGTTTGTAGAGTTTTGAGAAGATTTCAAGGGGTGAGTATGTGGAGGAGATTTTTTTAAACTTTAGTTTATGTTTCTCTTTGATTAGTGCGTGTGTAGTTGCTGTTGCTGAGCCAAAGGCGATACCCCATGTTGTAGGCACTCCTTGAGTTCTGAAGCATACAGTGACGCTTTATTTAAGGCTTTTGAGTACTAAAATGTACATTGAACTTGAAGCTTCACCGCAAACAGCTATCCAGCCACTGCAGATAAGCTTTTGAACCGTCAATTACAGGAAGCGCGATAATTTCAGGAACTTCATAACTGTGCAAAGCCTTCACAGACTCCGACAGCACCCCAAACAAGTCCCTGCGCGACTTCATAAGAACCAAATACTCCTCTGCCCTGTCGATCTTTCCTGACCATGGAAAACGCGAAGAAACGGGACCAATAATATTGGCACATGCAATCAGCTTAGCCTCAAGCAGCCGCTGCGCTATTGTTTCAGCTTCCTCTTTGCTAGCAGTCATAACCATCACGATAATATGCTCGTTCTTCAAGCGCTTCACCTACGATATTAAAACACTGTTGATGGCTAAAGACTGCTTCCGCTAAAAAACTTTTGCTAAAAACCACTATTAAACATATTTGATTAACAACTTTCCCAATGGCTAGTGCAAGCGTCAGATTTATCTTCTAATCAGCACAACATGTGTAACTGTTCACTTAGCAAAACAAGGAGCGGGTGATTGTTGAAAACTATCGGAGTAATTACAACAGGCGGAGACGCGCCAGGCATGAACGCGACCATCAGAGCCGTCACGCGAATTGCCTATTCAAAAAACCTTCAAGTGCTAGGTTTCGAAAGAGGCTGGGAAGGACTCTTAACAAACACGTTTAAGCACTTGACTCCGCGTTCTGTAGGCGGCATAATACAGTTAGGCGGCACGATGCTTCACACTTCAAGATGCCCAGAGTTTAAAACCAGCGAAGGCGTTGAAAAAGCCGCTGAGACCCTAGCTCTGAATCACGTGGACGGTTTGGTTATAATAGGCGGTAACGGCTCATTCAAAGGCGGCTTAGAGCTTAGCAGAAAAAGCAGCACTTTAATCGTGGGCATTCCCGCCACCATCGACAATGACGTTTTTGGAACTGATGAAACCGTAGGCTTCGACACAGCCGTAAACACGGCGGTGGCTGAAATTGACAAAATCCGAGACACCGCATTCTCGCATGAACGCATTTTCATAGTTGAAGTCATGGGCAGAGAAAGAGGGTTCCTAGCGGTGAACGTGGGAATCAGCATTGGCGCCGAAATAATCTTGATCCCAGAGAAAGAGTGCAAAATTGAAACGATTCTGGAAGTGATAAGCGAAAACACCCGCAAAGGAAAAAGAGCAGGAATAATAGTAGCTGCCGAAGGCGTTGGAGACACCAGCGCCATCGCTAAGGAAATCGAAAAACACACAAGCTCCGAAGTCAGATTATCCATCCTAGGCTACGCGCAACGTGGTGGAAGCCCCACAGCGAGAAGTCGACTATTAGCGAGCCTCTTTGCTGAAAAAGCTGTTGAACTGCTGTGCCAAGAACAGGGCAACAGAGTGGTGGGCTTACAAGACGGCACCGTAACAAGCATTGACATTAAGAAGTCATGCGAAACACAGAAGCCCCTTGATTTGCGCTTGATGAAGCTTGCAGAGATGCTGTCAACATAAGGCTACTTGCCGAAACAGCCTATTCCAGAAAGCAAATCCCAGCGACTCTATTATTCTTTGAATTCGGAATGCATAAGTATACGTCATTTTTATAGTCGTATGCATGAAGAAAGATGCCAAAATAATGATTACAAAAGATGGCCCTTACATAGTTTCTGGAGGCTTGCCTATTGACAAACAGATAATTGGAATAGGAAAAGAAAATGAGCCTGAGAACTGGATCAAAGGCAAAAGAGTGCCATCTGCTGAGCAGTGTGCACTGTGCCGCTGCGGCGAGTCAAAGAACAAGCCGTTTTGCGATGGCACACATGGCAAAATTGGGTTCAACGGCACTGAAACGGCAAGCAAAAAAACGCATGCCAAGCAGGCTCAAGTCATGGACGGACCCACTTTGAAACTTAAGGATGCGTCCGCGTTGTGTGCTGCTGCTAGATTTTGCCACAGAGGCGGCGGAACGTGGGAACTAACACAGCATTCAGACAACTCGCAGGCTAGGGAGCTAGCCATTGAGGAAGCCTGCAACTGTCCTTCAGGCAGGCTAGTTGAGTGTGACAAGAAGACTGAAAAGGTTTTCGAAAAAGAGTTTGAAAAATCAATAAGCCTAGTTGAAGACCCTCAGGACAAGGTGAGCGGGCCGATTTGGCTCAGGGGCGGAATACCTGTCGAATCCTCTGACGGAAGCGCATACGAAGCCCGCAATCGCCAAACCTTATGTCGGTGCGGCAAATCCCAAAACAAACCCTTCTGCGATGGTACCCACATAGAAGAAGGCTTCAACGACGGTGACGAATCAATAAAGTAACCAATAAACTTCAGGTTGTTTTACATAACGGGCAAAATAAAGAAGGGTGCTTACGGATTGGCAGTGAGTTCTTTCAGTTGTTTCTTAGTTAAACCCAGTCCAGGTTCTGCATCAAGGCGCAGGTATACTTTTCCTTTTTTAAATAGCAGCACCGTAGGATAATACTCAATAGAGTATTCTTCGCGCAATTCAGGCTTCTCATCAACTGCTACACGCATGCATTCTTGCGGGTTGCTTCTTGCGTACTCTTCAAAGACGGGCAGGAACCTTTGGGAAAATGGACACCAAGAAGCGTAGAAAAGGACGAACAGTTTATCTTTATGTTTTATTTCGTCGCTGAAAGTATCTTTTTCTTTACTTTTCAACTCATGCTTCTCAGCTTTGCTCATGAACCTTTCATCTTATTCAGAGCAGAGCTTCGTAAATTTTCGCTGTTTCCTCAGCAACTTTCCGCCACGTAAAGTACTCCAGCACTCGCTTGCGTCCGTTCTCGCCCCAGTTTCTTGCTTTCTCAGGATTCCGCAGCGTTTCTTTTATGCCCCACGCTATGTCCGCTGGGTCTTCGCCGTTGACATGCATGCCGTTCTGTTCTGGACCAGAGCTCAGGACTTGCTCCTTGAAACCTACCACGCCACGTGCGCCTACAACTACTGGTTTCTCCATAGACATAGCCTCTAAGCTGACTATGCCGAAGGGCTCGTAAACCGAGGGGAAGATGCACACGTCTGACGCTGCATAATGTAGGATTCTTTCGTTTTCAGGTACAAAATCGAAACGGTAGACGATTTTGTCTTTTATGCCTAATCTTTCAGAGGTTTCCACGATGTCGTTTTGCTGTTCGCCCATGCCTAAAATCACAAGTTTAGTGTTCGGGTACTCTCGTAGAACGCTGGGCATTGCTTGGAGTAGGTTTCTCACGCCTTTAACCCATGTGAGGCGCCCTATGAAAAGAAGCATGGTCCAGTCTTCTGGGACGCCGTATTTTTCCCGGATTTTGGCTATGTCTTCTTTTTTGCATTTGCGCTGGTCGTAGCGTTCCGCGTCTACGCCGTTCCACACCGCGCTGATTTTTGACAGAGGCCAACCGTGTTTTGCCAAGTCCTGCTCCATGGCGTAGCTAACAGTTATTATTTTATCTGCTTTATTCGCCATAGCCCATTCCAAGTGCGACACCACTTCTGAGCCTTGCCCGCCTGCGCGTCCCCATTCTGTGCTGTGTACGTGGAATACCACTGGGATGTTTGATTCATTCTTAACTACGAGGCCTGCGATGCTGCTTAGCCAGTCGTGCACGCAGACTACGTCGAAATGGTACTTTTCTTTCTTTATTAGTCCGTTGAGGAATTTTGTTGCGCTCAGGATGTTGTAAATGAAGATGTCGTTGAAGAGTTTGATGTTGGTGCCCCATTTTTTCAGGTCGTCAACTACGAACATTGGGAAAATGTTGCCCGCGTCCGCTATAAGGGGTCGATGCACTTCTACGCCGCGTAGGATTTCTCTGGTTTTTAAATCGCCAGAGTTAAGTGTGAAGACTGAGACGTCGTGTCCTATGTCAACGAACTCGTGTGTTATGTATTCGGCGTATGTGCCTAAGCCGCCCACTAGTTTAGGCGGATATTCCCAAACAAAGAACCCAATTCGCAACAGGAACCACCCTATTTGAGCCAAGACAACCAATAAGCAACCCCAAAATCTTAAACGTATTGGTACAACTTGAAACAGAAGGAAAAAGCGACTACACAAAAAGAAACATAAAAAAACTCGACGAATACAAGTATCGGTAAATCTAAATATGAAAACCAAATAATCAAAGACAAGGCTCCTCCAAGGTTAAAAGCTATGGCATCGAAAAAGGAAGTAATCTATGGGCTAATTATTCTTGTGGCTGTTATATTAGTAGTTCTTGGTCTTTTTGCTGCTGGATGGAATTTAATGTCGGCTATTGAACAGATTGTAACTGGGATACTTGTAGCTTTGATTACTGCGGGATTTGGGTTAATTGTTCATGGTTTAAGAAAGAAAGGTGAGAAAATTCCTGCAATGTCTTCTACTGAGATAAAGAAGGGTTGGCGCTCCAGACTCAGGCTCTCAATAAGGAAGGAAGGGAGACTTGATATTTGGATGACGGCTATCGCACTAGTAATTTCTGGTCCAATTCTTATTATAATAATAGTACCGATGGCCCCTTCAGTGTCGCTAGAACCACAAGCATCCTTTACGTACATTTTCGTGAAGATATTTAGTGTATGTGTTGGAATTGGACTTACCGCATGGGGAGTTTTACTTACATCAAACTTAGTTTATGACTGGTGGGGACCTCGACAACGGCTCATTAGGAGCAGGAGAGACGCATATTTGAAGGTGACTAAAGACTTTGACAATGCATTCGACGCAGTTCAACAGGTATCCGATACGACTACAAAAGGGATAATGCTAAAGGATTTTCAGAGTCAACTAGTCAAGCTTTGCGAATACGAATGGGAGCAAGTGAAAGATAGAATAGAAAACAAAGTCTTGGGCTGCTTAATTCCTGACAAGTTCTCCAATGACCCTCATTCGAAGTTGTATATACAATTTCTTGCCATGATAATAGATAGGTATGGTCAGAATGCAGTAGAGAAAATCAGTAAGAAATGGCTAACGGAATTTGAGAGAATGTATAATGACCCTAACTATCGTACTGATGTTATTTCTATGACCTTTGGCATATTTCAAGAGCTACAAGGCTACAATGAAAATTTCTTAGAGAGCCTTATTGATGATGCTACTCGATGGACTGAAATGAAGTTTAATTTATTATCAAATAACATTGGCTTTTCTGAGCTAAAGAAAAGAGACGAGATAGCGTATAATAGGGTTCTTCAGTATTTAAGACGAAAGATGGATGATGCAGGGCAGAATAAGAATGATGAAGCATTCAAGAGGCTTGAAACTCTTTATGCTATAGCAAAAAGATGAGGGGCGCGCTTAAGTCTCGGCGTCGCTTTCGCTCCGCCTCGCACGTTCCAGACGACGGCGACTAAGCGCCTCGGGAAACTCGCTGCGGGCGTGGAACCCCCCAAAGGGTGCCCCCCTCGTCCTCCGAGCCTCTCCCTCGGCGCACGATTACATTCAACAATTATGAAACTATAATCAACGAAGTAGCATTGCTGTTTGCCAAATATCTGAGAAACGAAAAGAAAGATTGGGCTCCAAGAATTGGAAAAATAAATAGTGAGTTTTAGGAAAAACATTTAAGCAATTTTCTTTGATAAGTACGAACCACGATAGAACAAAAAGGAGATTTCAGAGAAATGAATAAGAAAATACTAGCATGTCTAAGTATAATAGCGATATTGAGCATATGCTTGACAGGAATCGTTGGCGCTGCAAGAGAAGGGTACTCATTCTCTATTGCTACAGGAATTGTCACTCCGACTATAAACGGAACGCATTCTCCTGCTGACGAATGGAATACTGATTCTTACAAGGATTTCCTGTACGATGGCTGGACAATGACGAATAGCTTTTTTATGGATAAATGGATTTACACCGAAACTGTATATGAATATTGGCTTATCGAAATACTAACCGTCACCAGTCCTTTTAATGGCGATTCTTGCTATTTTTGCTGTGATACACTTGCAGATGGTGGCACTGCTCCTCAGGCAGACGACTTTCAAATAACCATATCGGGGCATGGTCCCTCCGTTGTAACATTACAGCAAGGCAACGGAACCGGGTGGGGTGCATCCTCTGCGGTTCTTGGGGACGATGTCGTAGTAAGCACATCAATGGGCACTTCACCTGCCAGCGACACTCCACATTGGATCATTGAAATTCAAATCGACAAATTGGGGGCTCTTGCACTGCAGTATAGCAATAACGTGATGATAACAACTTGGAATGGAAAAACAGAAAATGAACTTCTTTGGCCACCCAGCTCCTCCAGAAATATCCCCAATGAATGGGGAACAGGTGAGACTGGAACAGAAACCATTCCAGAAGGCTTAACCCTCGGAGTCATGTTGGCAGTTACGTCTGTTGCAGCAGTAGTTGGCACACGATACTTCCGCAAACCAAAACTATAAGCAAACCACGAGAGTTAAACACTCAACTCTTCTTTTCTTTTTCTCTTTTCTTTCTAGCTTACATATGTGTGTGCGCGTTGAGTGAGTGTGTGTAAGAGTGTACGTTTGTGAGTGAATTAGTGAATGTCAGAGTGTTAGTGAGAGTTAGAGTATTTGGGTTTGGGATTAAAATTTAATCCAAAAACCCTGATGTAACGACTTGACAAAAATCAATATGAATGCAAGACCAAGAAATCGCCGTCTAAAGACCAAAATCTGTGCTTATCAGTAGCCAATAACTGCAGCTTCTTCAAAGGAACGCTCTCAATACGAGAACCCTTCCGAGTTGAAATCTTCAACAAAACCGTCTTTTCCATACACAGACACCCCGTGTATAAACCCAAAACAAACAGATAAACCTTATATCACAAGTCACCCAATAACGC
>CAYGYB010000039.1:0-8968 GCA_964354015.1 uncultured Candidatus Bathyarchaeia archaeon | reverse complement strand
GTATTTTGCCAAACCCCAAACACTCACCAAACTCATTCATCACCAACGCATAATCACCTTTTCGCCGTAACCCATGCATGGTCAATATGCTCCTGCGGAACACGTCTCTACCACAAATAAACAGCCACGCAGCTTTTCTGTCAACAACAATCTTGTTAGCCTTGCCCCGTGCAAGCATCGCCAACAAGTTGAAACTCGGAAAAAACCGCCCATTCTTAACTTTCCCCAAGTAGATTCCAGCATAATAAAAGTCCCTTCGGATGAGACCCTGCAGCTTCCTGCTCAAAAGAAAATAGCGACCAGCCTTTTCCACCGTCAAGTCAGCATTCAAAGAAAACTCTGCACCCAACTTAACCGCAAAATCCCTAAGCGCCTTCATTGCTTGCTCACCCGCTTTTTGAGTTTACAAACGAAAAAGCCCTGCGTTTCAGCAGGCCAAATCCGCCTGCACCGCTCCACTGAAGTATCTAAACGCTTCCCAAAAACCTCCGTTAACCCTTTCTCACCGTGGCAGTCAATCTCTTCAATCTGCAGGTTCAAGTGCTTTACAGCCCAATCCATGTTCAATTCGTTTTCTTCAGGCTCCAAAGAGCACGTTGAATAAACGAGTTCGCCGTCATCGCTGAGGCATGTTGCAGCCGCGGTTAATAGTTCGCGTTGCAACTGCGCGTTTCGCTCCACATCCTGCAAAATTCTATGCTTAAACCATGCATGGTCAGCGGCGAAATTTCCAGAACACGGCGCATCCAAGAGAATTCTGTCGAATTTCATGTTCAGCCGCGAAGCTTGCCGCGCGTCAAGATGGTAAACTACCGCGTTGCTGACGTGGCAGCGTTCCAAATGATTTGCCAAGGCAGCTAAACGCCTTTTCTGGGCATCCAACGCCACTACTGCGCCAGTGTTGCCCATCAAATCAGCCAACTGCACAGTTTTTCCGCCCGGTGCAGCACATGCGTCTAATACTGTCTTATGTTTAAGTGCAGTGAATAGCGTGGCTGGAATTTGGGCTGCAGCCTCTTGGATGGAGTATAAGCCGAGCAGGTATTCTGCTGTGGCGCCCACGGAAACTTTTGAGCGGCAAACCCAGTAGCCCGTTTCCAGAAAAGGAACAGGCTCAAGCTGAACACCCAAAGTGTGCATTCGTTCTACGAGGTTTTTGCCCTTAGCGTTTGACACGTTTATTCGGATGGCTTGCCTCGGCTCAGCGTCTTTGAATTCCCAGCCTAATTGCCGATAACGGTTTACGAAAAATTCTTTGCCAGACATCAACCGTAGAATAACTGCGCTGCGAATAAAAACTTTTCAAATCGTCTCAAGCAAAGCATATTATAGGCTTTAAATAAGATTAATGATTGCGCTTTTTGAAGTAGACCAGAAGCCCTACTCCGCGTGCAATAGCTACAGTTGCTACACCAGTTAGAATCCCTATTGTCGAAAAAGGCTCCCATATCATAAAGTAAACAGTCTTGGAAGAACCCATGTTATCAGCAACATCGCTGGCATAGACTGTCAAGTTATGCGCTCCATACGACAACCCTGACAGAGTCGTGTTCTCAGCCATAGTAATGTTTGCTTGCCCATCAAGACTGTAGCCCACCCATGAAGTTGGTTCGCTTACAGTGAAGTTTAATGGCACTTCAGTATCGATGTACGTTTTGTTTTCAACCGTCAGAAGTGTGATGTTTGGTCGGGTAGTGTCGATTGTAAAATAAGTTGGGGCAGAAGCATTCGTGCTTGCACCCAAGTTGGTGGCATACACTATTACCTGATGTGTACCATCAGAGAGCCCTGTTAAAGTGATGTTTCCATTGATGGTTAGCCTTTGCTGTTGATCCACTCGGTAGGCTATCCAAGAAACTGCTTCGCTCAAAAAGAAAGTCAAAGGTACATCAGACGTGTTGTAAACTTTGTTCTCTGGGCTGAGAATTGTGATTTTTGGATAGCGTGCGCAAACTGCAAACTTGACTGAAGCCGAAATTGCGTTGTCTGTAGCATCGCACAAGTAAACACGTAAGGAGTGGTTACCTTCAGATAAGTTCTGAAGAACCGAGTCTGCCGTAATTATGAAGCCTTCACCACTGAAAAACATATGCTCTCGACGCGCCAAGTCCGCAATTGTTACATTTGGATTCTCATCCACGCTATAGCGAATACAACTGATTGGCAAAGAGATTTTCAAAAAGCTGGAAGAGCTTTTCAAAACTGTAATCATTACACTTAGTGGAACGGACTCGTTATGGTAGGTTGTAGATGTGAGGGGTAATGGAGAAAGTACCTGAAAGCTCGGCACCGGAATCGACCATGGATTCGCCTTTGCCACCGTAACAGCTTGAACTCCGACCAATGCCGAGACTAATAGTGCAGAGATGAGTGTTAGTTTTAATGCCGTTCCCTTCATGAGGGCTCAGCCTCACTTTTGCGCTTCGTGAAATATACAAATGAACCTATACCAACAACAGCTATTATCACTGAAGTGGCAATAACTAACGTTGTTGGAAATGACCCAGTCTGTGGTTCTGGCGTGGATGTGGATTCTGGAGAAGGTGCAGGTTCAGGCGTGAGAACAGATGTTGGTGAAGGAGCAGGTGAGGGGGTAGCTGTTGGTTCTGGCGAAGGGGAAGATGGAAACTCTGTAATCGCTACGGGTTTCATTAGCGGAGAGTTGTCTTGGTTGTTCTCGTCAATAACATAAGGTGTGTCTCCTACGCCGTCTCCGTTTGCGTCTGTTCCGTTGTAATCGCTCCAGTAGTTTTCGTTAATTGTGTTTACTGAACGATTGTGTCCAAATGACAGGTAATAATCTTCATTAGCCGAAAACTGAACTGAATTGTTAACATAATTATTGTTGGTTATAACGTTTTTATTGGAACCATAGATGGATGTTCCGCATCCTGAGTTTGTTATGTTGTTTCGCATTATTATGTTGTCGTTTGAATATTGAAAGCGGATAGCGTGATCTTGGCAGTTTATTATCGTATTTTCTGTAACCGTATTATTATTGCTGTTCTGCCAAATCTGGATGCCCTCAACGCAGGAGTCAATATAATTATTAGTTACAAAATTTCTGTTCGCAAAGTTTAGCTGGATAGCAGATGAAAGTCCGATTGATTCAAAAATATTTCCAGATATATAATTTTCATAACCGAATAACACTAGGCCATTCGTAGCATTAGTTATCCTGTTACCTGAAACGCTGCAGTAGTTTCCAGATAATGATATTCCGTGCCAGCCATCATATATGGTCAACCCTGTTATGGTCACATTGTTGCTTTCTACCTTCAAACCCGCTGTCACATCAATCACGGTTGTAGCCCTATCTTCCCCAACCAACGAAATCGATTCATTGATTACCGGATTTTCAACATAAATGCCCTTCCTCACGAAAACTGTATCTCCTTTTGAGGCGTTGCCAATAGCGTCTTGGATAGAAGCATAATCATCAGGAACAATAATCATCTTAGATTCTGCTTTCACTAACCTAATTTGTGGAAGAGAAACAAACATAAATGTAAGAACCAGTAAGAGCGCAACCAATGCGGTTCTCTTCATATCAACACCAATAAAACGTAGGGTATTTCTCCTAAAAGGTCTTTTTATCAAGGTTTCTTGACTAAACAAGCCAGCAATGCGCTTTTTTAGTCAAACTTTCTTGACTAAGCGGGCTTTTTCTCAGTCAAGATTTCTTGACAAAGGCTGCGCTTCAGAACTATTTATACTTTCTATATATAAGGGGGCTATAGACTGTTCCGAGCACATCAGTTCTTAAGCTGTTTTGGATAATCTTCGGGCGAAGAATTTGCGGATTTCCTCAGCCAAAACCACTATCACGGCAAGCGAAGCCAGAAACACCCAGTCTGCAACGCCAAGTGCAGTCGTGCCGAAGAACTTCTGCATCAACGGCACATAAACCATAAAAGACAAAATAGCCAACTGCGCCACAATGCCGACAAGAATCCACTTGTTAGTTGAAAGCTTCGTCCTGAAAATGGAAATTCTGCTTGTTCTGCATGCGAGAACGTTACCTACTTGAGCAACAACTATGCCCGCAAAAGTCATCGTAACTCCTTTAACATAAACTGAACTATCAGCTGGCAAAGACATCCCCCACTGCCAGCCGCCAGCCATCCAAGTGCTTAAGCAACCGTACATGGCGCCAACAGCTATGATAACGCCAATGTAAAGAGAACGCAAAAACACCCGCGAAGTGAACAAGCGTTCCTTGATGCTGCGTGGTGGCTCCTGCATGATTCCCGCTTCAGGCGGTTCACGACTCAAAGCCAAAGAAGGAAACACATCTATAGCAAGGTCAATGGCTAAAACCTGCACCACAAGCAAAGGCAAAGGAATACCCAGCAACGCGTAAAGCACGTAGGGAATTAACTCAGCCCAATTATGCGAGAAAACATACACGATAAACTTCCTAATGTTCTCGTAGATAGCACGACCTGACTCCACCGCTTTAACGATAGACTCAAAACTGTCATCCAGCAGAACAATATCCGCTGCTTCACGGGCAACGTCAGTTCCAGAAACGCCCATAGCCACGCCAATATCTGCCTCCTTCAAAGAAGGTGCATCATTTGCGCCATCTCCAGTAACGGCAACCACCTCACCGCTTTCCTTGAGAACCTTCACTATGCGCAGCTTCTGCTCCGGAGACACGCGAGCGAAAATCACGTTGCCCCTCTTAACCGCATCCACAATCGCCGCGTCACTCAACGTCTCCAAGTCAACACCGCGAACTATACTGCAACAATCCGCATCAACAATGCCCACTTCACGAGCAACCGCCTGCGCTGTGGGACCATAATCACCAGTAATGATCACAGTTTTCACGCCAGCCTGCTTAGCTTTTGCGACAGCTTCTCTTACCTCAAGCCGTGGAGGATCACGCATAGCCGCTAAACCAACAAGCGTCATGTTTCTCTCAACAGCCACGGTTTTCGAATACTCGCTCTTCGGCAGTTCTCTGTAGGCAACCGCAATGACACGTAAACCTTCATCGGCAAACGCGCGGAGTTTTTCTTCCACCGCCACCAAGTTCTCACTCGAAAAGTCTTCCACTTTGTCATCTACTAGTATTTTGTTACAGGCAGACAGAATTTCTCTAGGAGCTCCTTTCATGTAAACTAAGAAATTACCATTGCGCTTGTGAACCGTAGTCATTCTTTTTCTCTTAAAATCAAACGGAATAATGTTAACTATTGGTTTCTCATCAAGAACCTTCGCAATGTTAACGCCATACTTCAGGGCAGCAACAAGCAACGCGCCATCAGTTGGGTCTCCAATCATACCCCACGCAGCATTCTTGTCTGAAGGCGGTTCAATTTTCGCGCCGTTACATAATGCAGCGATTTCAAGAAGCTTTTCAACCGCAACTGTTTCCGACGCTTTTAACACTTTGCCGTTTAAAGTGAAATCGCCCGTGGGATTGTACCCTAAACCTGAAACATTCACCGTGCGCTCTTTAACCCACACTTTATCCACAGTCATTTCGCCCTTGGTAATCGTGCCAGTTTTGTCAGTGCAGATCACCGTGACGCTACCTAAAGTTTGAACCGCAGACAACCGCTTAACAAGAACATTCTGCTTCACCATCTTCAGAACATTGATCGCCAAAGCGCTTGAAACCGTAACTTGCAACCCTTCTGGAACACACGCAACCATGACGCCGATCATGAAGAGAATGCTGCTGTAAAAGTCCAAGTGAAGCCAAAGCATGCTTGACACGAAAAAAACGAATCCCACAACAACAGCAATAACAAAATCGTATTTTGCCGTCAACGCAATCTCCTTCTGAAGTGGGCTATCCTCTTCGCGTATTGCCTGAGTCAAAATAGCTATTTTACCAAACTGCGTATCCATGCCAGTAGCATACACAACTGCCTTTCCTCGACCTCTCGCAACGCTGGTGCTCATGAAAACAAGGTTAGGCGAATACAGATACGCTTTCTCAACAACTTTCGCAGGCTTCGTGGTTCTTGGCTGCGGTTCAGATTCCCCAGTCAACGGCACATTATTCGTCCACAAGTCAAAGGCTTCAATCAAACGTGCATCTGCTGGAACACGGTCACCTTCCTCCAAAACTATAATGTCGCCGGGAACAATCTCACTAACCAAAATTTTCTGGAGTTCGCCTTCGCGAATAACTTTAGCGTATTCAGGCATCCAATGCCGCAAAGTTTGCATGGCTTTTTCCGCGCGTGCTTCTTGGAACAGGCTGAAGAAAATGTTGAGCAGCACAACGCCGAGGATGATTAAGCTTAGTTCCCACATGCCGCTGACCGCTGACAACACGCTTGCGAAGAGCAACAGTATGCCGAACAAGTCTTTGAAGTGCGCTATGAACTTGTACAAGAACGGCGTAGCTTTCTTTTCAACCAACGTGTTGAATCCATGCTTTTTGAGGCGAATTTTAGCCTCTTCAGTGGTTAATCCTTCAGGTGACACGTTCAGAGTGTCGAAGAGTTCTTTAAGACGCATGGAAGCAGCTTTTTCCAAAAAAATCCCTACTAAACTCGCTGAATAGGCGTGTTACGGACCACGACCACAGTTATGGGCGAAAAGCGCCGAAGCTAAGAAAACGCGAAGCAACGAGTCATTTTCTCGCATCGAAACAGGTTGAAAGCACATCCGAATCCTCAGCTGTTACTTGCCCTTTTTTATAAACAGCATTTGCCTTTTTAAGGTGTACTGTTTTTGGCTAAAGTATTGATGGTTAGATTTAAACTAATCGGAAACAAAAATGGTTTCAATCATAAACTGATTCTAGCCATAACGCTAAATATACATGTTGAAACCAATTGGAGCACGTTTTCAAGAAATAATTAAATCCGTGAAGTTTGTGATTTGCGCAAAAAATCAAACTTTGCGCCCTAAGACATAAGCTACGCCAAATCTTGAGAGGGAAACAACATCACCGCTTTTTCCATGAAAGTCAACGTAGCCTTTGCTTCTAAGGTGACAAAGAACATTAAGAAAACTCTTCTTAACAGCATATTTCGTGACTATGTCGCGCCATTTAATTATGGATGCTGCTTTTTGGATTGAGCAGTAGCCTTTCTCTCCGATTATGCCCTTATCAAATAGGCTGAATAGGATGATTTCTTCATAATCTTTGAGCACTTGTTAATCGGATAACTGACTATTTGGTATTATTATATAAATTTTGTGCACAATTATACAAAGGTGATGGCAACATTTAATAGCCCTGACATACGCCATACTTATGGTAATAAGTACTTATGCCATAAGTACATGTCCAAGCATCACTTGTACCATAAGTACCTCATAAAAAATAGGCATCACTTCGCAATAAGTATAAGAGGCGATCAAGACATGCAAACATCAAGAACTAGCTTTCCAGAAGCAGTGAAAACAGTACTGGAAGTTCTAAAGAAAGAGAGAAGCCTTTCAATAAATGCTCTTTCACGAGAAACTGGACTTAATAGAAGAACCGTGGAAAAAGCGCTAAGACTTCTATTGGAGATTCAGCCATATTTCCAAGAAATAAAATTGAACCCCGTCCAAGCCGATTGGAGAAAATTTGGGGCTGTAAGCGAAAGAACAGGTTTGCTGGAGCTTCCAGAAAACGTGCAAAGGCTAATCATAAGAACAATGTACTATCCTAATCCTTCAGAAGAAGAAATCCTCTTGATACATCTATTTCTCAGCGAAGCGTTTTCTCCAGAAAAGTCACTGGCGCTACGCAAAGACCAAGCAGTCCAAAAACTTGTAGATCAAGGGCAACTTGTGGAAGAAAACAGGAAGGTATACTTGTCAGATGAAGGAAAAATCGTTGCTCAAGGTACGCTGAAGATATATCCTGAGCTTCTTCAACTCAGCAAGAACACATCAAACTGCTCCGAGTAGCTCATCTAATTTTTGTAAACGCTGAATTATCAACCAATTATTAGTTATTAGAGTAGCGTAAATCATTAAATATTCTAAAAATGACTGCCATAAAGTTAATAGGCGACAGCTTTCATTTCCATGTAGCTTATCTCTTTAAGAGAGAATTGGAAAATGTTTCGGTTCATTAAAACGGAACTCTGTAGCGAAATTCGATTAGCTAAATACAATTCATGCAGATTGGAGAATGCTTAGTTATGGCGCGCTATAAACAAGTTGAAGACATAATCAAACTGATGAATACTCCAGAAATTATCAGGAACACCAGCATAATCGCTCATGTGGACCATGGAAAAACCACCTTGTCAGACAGCCTCTTGGCTACTGCAGGCATAATCAGCGAACAAACCGCAGGTCAGAAACTGTTCCTTGACTCATGGGAGCTTGAGCAGAAGCGACAGATGACCGTGTTCGCCTCAAACATCAGCTTAACTCACACTCTCGGAGGCAAAGACTACCTCATCAACCTCATCGACACACCAGGACACATTGACTTCAGCGGCGCAGTAACCAGAAGTCTCCGCGCCGTGGACGGCGCTCTCGTGGTCGTTGACGCAGTTGAGGGACCGATGACGCAGACGGAAACCGTGCTGATGCAGGCTCTGCGAGAGCGTGTGAAGCCGATTTTGTTCATCAACAAGGTTGACAGGCTAATAAAGGAAATCAAATTAACCCCAGATGAAATTCAACGTAAATTCGCGAAAATCATAGCGCGTGTAAACACGCTTATTGAAAAGTACGCGCCAGCGGATCGCAAGAAGGAGTGGCAAGTTAAAGTGGAAGATGGTCGTGTGGCTTTCGGTTCAGCACTTCACAAGTGGGGCTTGAACGTGCCACATATGAAGATGAAAAACATATCGTTCAAGGACATTATTGACGCTTACACTGGCGCTCCAGAGGATGTCGGACGGAAAGTTGATGCGTTAAGCAAGAAGGCGCCGTTGTATGAGCCGGTTTTGGACATGTTCTGTGAGCACGTGCCAAATCCGTTAGTGGCTCAGCCGTACAGGCAGCCTCAGATTTGGCCAGGTGACGCTGAGAGCGCTACTGGTAAGGC
>CAYGYB010000038.1:0-9234 GCA_964354015.1 uncultured Candidatus Bathyarchaeia archaeon | reverse complement strand
CAAAAAATGGGACAAAGTACTAGACGACTCGAACCCACCATTCTACAAATGGTTCCAAGGCGGAACCCTCAACATATCCTACAACGCTTTAGACAGGCACATGAAAACACCGAAAAAAAATATGCTAGCCTACATCTGGGAAGGCGAACTCGGCGAAATCAAAACCTACAGCTACTACCAACTCTACAAAGAAGTAAACAAACTCGCAAAAACCCTCAAAGAACACGGACTCAAAAAAGGCGACCGCGTAGCCGTATACCTACCAGTAATCCCCGAACTACCCATAACCCTACTCGCAACCGCACGCCTCGGCGGAATCCACATGGTCGTTTTCTCAGGCTTCAGCGCCGAAGCCCTCGCAGACCGCATCAACGACTCAGGCGCAAAAATCCTCGTCACAGTTGACGGATCATACAGACGCGGCAAAACCGTAGCCATAAAAGACAACGCAGACCGCGCACTACAAAACACACCAACAATAGAAAAAGTCATAGTCGTAAAAAGAACAGGCCAACCAATCCAAATGAAAGGAGGACGCGACATCTGGTACCACGAAGCCCTCACCAAAGCAGGCGCAAACGCCTACGTTGAACCCGAACCCATGCAAGCAACAGACCCGCTGTTCATCCTCTACACCTCAGGCACAACAGGCAAACCCAAAGGCGTCCAACACGGCATAGGCGGATACTTAGTATGGGCATACTGGACCCTCAAATGGGGCTTCAACCCGAACGAAGAAGATATCTGGTGGTGCACAGCAGACATCGGCTGGATCACAGGGCACACCTACAACGTTTACGCACCACTGTCCTTGGGCATCACATCGCTACTTTTTGAAGGAACACCCGATTACCCAGCACAAGACCGATGGTGGGACATCATCGAAAGACACGGCGTAACAATACTTTACACTACGCCGACAGCTGTCAGAATGTTCATGAAGTTCGGAGAAGACTGGATAAACAAACACGACCTCAGCACGCTTAGGCTGCTGGGAACAGTCGGCGAACCCATAAACCCCGAAGCGTGGAAATGGTACTACCGCGTAATCGGCAAAGAAAAACTCGCAATAATCGACACATGGTGGCAAACCGAAACAGGCGGATACATGATTTCGCCGCTATCAGGAATAGAGCTAATAGCACTAAAGCCAGGCTCCGCAACAAAACCACTACCCAGCATTTATGCAGACGTTTACGATGAAAAAGGACAACCCGCAAAAGCAGGAAACAAAGGCTTCCTCGTAGTAAAAACCCCATGGCCAGGAATGCTCCAAACCCTATGGAAAGACCCAGAAAGATACAAGCAAACCTACTTCGGAAGATGGCCCAACATCTACTACACTGGCGACTACGCAGTGAAAGACCCAGACGGCTACTTCTGGCTTCTCGGCAGAGCCGACGAAGTCCTCAAAGTAGCAGGACACCGCATCGGCACAGTGGAACTTGAAAGCGCCCTAGTTGCGCATCCAGCAGTTTCAGAAGCAGCAGTAATGGGCAAAGAAGACGCAGTAAAAGGCGAAGTGCCCGTAGCATTCGTAGTGCTCAGAAGCGGCTTTACACCTTCAGAAGAACTGCGCGCAGACCTCGTGAAACACATCAGAACAACGATAGGTCCCATAGCCACGCCAGACGCCATCATATTCGCTAACAAACTGCCTAAGACACGCAGCGGAAAAATCATGCGCAGGCTCCTCAAAGCAGTGTTGGTTGGAGCGCCGCTTGGCGACACATCCACGCTGGAAGACGAAGCTTCAGTCGAAGATATCAAAGCCACATACGAAGAGTTGCGAAAACAGCTCGCAAAATAAACCTCTCTTTTCTTTTTTGGTTTTTTCTTGTTTTTTCAGTTTTTGCTGAGATTTGGGCTTTTCTAGAAAGCGGGAAAATAGTGTGTGGCACAGACTATAGCCACCTTATATAATGAGGGTGCAGTCTTTTCCACGCGCTAGAGAACACGCGTTTCCACAAAAAACGGCTTAAAGCTCTTCGATTTTGCATTTAAGCTTCTTAATGGTTTCCTCTGCTTTCAGAGGCTCAACCTTCAACGTGTAAAGCCTGCTCGGCATGCGAAGCTTAAGCTTCACAGTGTCTTTGAGCCTTTTAACCGAGCAAGATTTCGCTTTGGCGCTCATCGCCACAAACTTCTCTACATCAAACATTTCAGACGGCATACGCTTATCCTCGCGTTAAACGCTTTCATGGATACTGCCCGCATTTTTATCTGTTTTGGTGCGAACCCTTAGCATTCACGAATGCAATTGAACGGATTAAAGCCAACTCTGCTCATCAATAAGCAACTGCTAAAAACACATGGTGAATAAGAAAGTATATCTGCCTAAAAGCCTATCCTAACAATGCGAATAAGGAAGCCAAGAGACACCGCACCTAATTAGTACCTTAAGGAAACGATGTAGAATGAAGAAAGTTTTCATCCTTTCCCTCATCCTCTTAGTGACAATCGCAACTGTGGCATTCCTTGTCCCATACACCTTAACTAACAAAAGCACGGAAACCAAACCGTTCTACATCGGAGTCACCTACTGCGGAAATTCAACCTCAGAAGCCAAACTGCTAATCGACAGAGTCAAAACCTACACTAACCTCTTCGTACTACAATCGTTTAATTTCAGCCGAAACGAAACTGCCACAAAAGAAATCTGCGACTACGCAGTTGCCCAAAACCTCAACATAATAGTGAATTTCCTGAATTCAGCCAGCCGTGATTCAAGCGCGTTAGCTTGGCAACTACCCTTACTCCGAAATGCCAAACAACGATGGGGCAACCGATTCTTAGGCGTATACTTCGATGACGAACCAGGCGGAATCCAACTTGACACTGATTGGGCAAGTTACTTCGCCTCACCTAATTTTACCATGCGTTCACGGCAGCCTTGGTTTCGCAATTCATCTCTCTACAAAATATACCAAGAGACACTGAAGCCGAATGTTAATTCGTCCACACCCAAAAACTACAGCGAGGAAGCAAAATGGTTCACGGATATAATTAATTGGACTCTACATCCTGACCAATGGAAAGCCGCTGGAATCACAAGCTTCACTTCCGATTGGACTCTCTACTGGTGGGATTATTTAGGAGGATACGATGTCATACTCGCGCAGCTCGGCTGGAACCACACTCTGACGCAAGACATAGCCCTAGTCAGGGGCGCAGCGCGAATGCAAAACAAGTCTTGGGGAACGATAATAACATGGAAATATCGTGACCTGCCCTACTACCTTGACAGCGGAGAAAACATTTACCAACAAATGCTCATGTCTTATGAAGCTGGTGCCACGTACGTGGTAATCTTCAACTACCCACAAATAGAAGGCAATTCTTACGGAATTCTCGAAGATGAGCATTTTGAAGCGCTTGAAAGATTCTGGAACGACGTGATGACCAAACCGAATACGCAGAATATCCCTGACTACAGCCAAGCTGAAGCTGCATTGGTTCTGCCCGAAAACTACGGGTGGGGAATGAGAAGCCCTGATGACACTATTTGGGGTTTCTGGGGACCAGACGAAAGGTCGCCTCAAATATGGGAACTCTCACGCACGCTCCTCGAGCAATATGGCTTAAGCTTAGACATAGTTTATGATGACCCTGCTGCAGGCAAGTACTCTCAAATTTACTATTGGAACCAAACAAGTTAACGCAAACAAAAAGCCGTTGGCACCGAAGAAATCGCAGTTTTTCACTCAGGTTACTTCTGAAATCGTAATATTTCTCTACGTAGAACTACGTATAAGAGCAAATTTTCGAACCCTTATTTGGGGAGAAAAATGCAGGCAACTTTAGCAACTTTACTGCTGGTTACGTCAGCCGTGATGCTTACCTGCGTAGTCATAGATTATGCTGTAGGCATCTTTGTAAATGTGCTTCAGACAGACAATTTGCCGCAAATAGCTAAAATCCGAGACTTAGAAAGCAAGATTCTCAACCAAACCGATAACCTGTTCAATCAAACAGAAGACCTGTTCACAAACCCAGAACAACCATGACTTCATTTCCACCTATTTGCAAGTCTGCTTGTTAAGATACAACGTTCCATCCGAGAAACTCTGCTATTCAGACAGCAACCAGAGAATGGAGCAGCACTTAAAGCCACAGGCTTAAAATCGGTTTGTATAAGGTATCACGAATACTGCTTTGAAATTCATAACCCATAAAGCATCGAAACAGCAGAGTTTTTGCGGAAGAAACATGTCATCTGTTCAAGAGGTGCCACCTGTTCCAGAGGTGTCATCTGTTCCAGAGGAAACTGCGCGGTTCAACGCAGAAAACGCGACAGCCTTGACAGCAGACTTCCTGAAGCGATTAGGTTACAAACGGAGTTTGCGCGCAATTAAAGTTTCGTTGACAGGAGAAATATATGTCGTAGAGATGGGCATTGAAAAGAAAACCGCCAAAGTGCAGATTGACTCCAAAACAAAAGAAATTAAAGAATACGAAATCCAAGAAGGAGAGAACACCTCTGGTTCCTTATTATCAAAAGCAAAGATACCTTTGCTTCTCATCCCCGCAATGGCAACTGTTATAGTTGTCCTAAAACTGATGAACATTTTCTAGTAAAATAGAGAGTTCAACAGACGCTATTATCAGTCAACACTGCAATTTCGCGTCAAACATTTTCATTCTCGAAATTTCGCCTAATTAGCTCAACGCACCCCTGAAATGGTAATTCTTGATCAACCAAATGCAGACCAGTTGAGTTTATGGTGCCTTCAAGTTTTGCATTAAGGTTCTTAAGAAAAAGTATTTCAAGGCACTTTGTACCATCCTTGAATATTTTTTCAAGTGCGCACGCAAAGTCTTCAAGTCTATAGGGAATTTCATGTTTCTGGATGTTGAATTTCTCCGCAAGAAAAAAATATATGGCGCTCTTGGGGCTTTCACCTAAAGAGGAAAACGCAGCGTCAATGGCTTCAAGTAATAACTCATTAAAATCTTTATGCGCGATTGTTTCATTCAATCTTCTTGCACCTAATTGCACATTGTGCTAAATTGACCGAAACTGCATTTCTCAGCGTACTGATTAAAACGTTTTAATGAGTAATAAAATTTTATGAATTATTAATAATGAATACTTCGAATTCGACTTCAACGAGATACATGATTAACGCCGATAGCTTCCTGTAAAACTTGGATTTTGACGAAAACTCTTCCAACGCACAAGATAATGCATTCGTGAATCATCTTCAGCAAAAGCGGAAAACGTTCTTTGTTTGATACTAGTTACAATTACGCACATTTTCATAGCAGAGACGAGTAGTTTACAATTTTACGCTTCTGACAAAATGCTGGAAACCAACTCTTGGATTTGAGGCTTAGATTTGCACGCAAGCTCTAACGTTTTCTCGCCTTCGCTTGTAAGCGAATAGATTCTGCCTAATTCGTCGCCATCCCCTTTTACCAGAGCCCTTCTTTCCAGCAAATAGATTGCATGATATACCGTTCCTGGACTAAAGGGAATGTCAAATTCCTCATGCAAATACTTGAGAACTTCGTAGCCGCTAATGAGCGGATGCTTCTTTAAACGCTTCAGGATCAAGATGTCTACGAAACTCTTAATTGTTCTTTTGTCCAGAGATTGCTCGCCGTGATTTTTCATTTTCAAGCCTCACCGTAAAGCATTTATTCAGTTTCATTGTAATGAACTACGATTTAAAATGTTGTGTGTGTAACATTACACTTACACACCTCACAGCTTCGGAATGAAACAAAATGCAGATGGGAAAGGAGCAAAACAGAGTTTACAGCACACACCGCATATTGATAGTGGATGACGATGATTCAGTGCGCCAGAGTCTCAGCGGTGTACTTGAGTTGGAAGGTTACAAAACTGCAGACGCCGCAACCGCTGATCGCGCCCTCGATTTGCTTAAAAATCAGTATTTTGACGTGATACTAATCGACATCAAACTTGCAGACACGAATGGATTGCACCTCCTTCAACGCTTGCAGAAAATGACACCAGAGACAATTAAGATCGTTATCACAGGTTATCCTTCTATGCGTAATATTATTGACGCGTTGGATTTGGGTGCAAATGGTTACATAATGAAGCCAATAACTCCTCAGGAACTTCTCAGGACAATCAGAAGCAAAATTGAAGCCCGAGCACGATTCGAGGATACCACCAAAAAGAGATTAGCAGAATTAACAGATAAGCAAGTAACAAACGCTGAACCTAATAATTTTCACAAGTTTCTTCAGGAAATGGTCGAAGAACTGGCAACGTTTGGGCTAACAACAAACCAAGCCAAAGTGTACGTGACTCTAGTTTCGGTTGGGCTTGCTTCAGCATCAGAAATAGCGAAAACAGCCGGAATAAGACGGGAAGAAGTTTACCGAATAACATGTGAACTTGAGGAAATTGGAATCATAACGAGAAAAATAGACAAACCCCAAAAATTTTCAGCATTTCCACCTGAAGACGCAACTCTGGTTCTCATAAAGTCCAAACTTTCTAAGGCAGCACAAGAAATAGACGTACTCGACGCAAAACGGAACACTATTGCATCGAATCTCAAAAAGTTCGAACTTCTCCCTACTAAAGTTGCAACCTCAATAGACACAATACCCGCAACAGAAAACCTCAGTATAAGACTTATACGCATGGCAAAAAGAGCTAAGAAGAACATCGACGCAATACTGCCCTACAAATCTGTCCTTCAAATTTACTGGACACAAGAGAATTACCGAAGCGACCAACGCAAAAACTGCACAGAGGAAACACAAATTCCCGCACCAGCCAAACTGCGGATTATAACTGAAAGCAGAGCTTACGCAGATCAGTCAAGCCTAATAAAACAGCTAAGTTTACTGGGATGCAACGTATCCGTGAAATACATTGACCATGTGCCATTCAACGCATTTATAATTGATGACACTGAAGCTTTGTGGGGACGATTCGATTTAAAAGATGATAACAATTATAATCTGTGGGCTAATGACCAAGTTCAAATAACTATTCTCAAAACTGCGTTCGAAAGTCTCTGGAACGATGCTCATGCGTTACTTTCTAACTCGGTTTAGTTGCGGCTTTTTCCGTTGTAGCCTGCGCTTTTGCTTCGGGAGCAGGTGTCGCAGGTGGCGCAGGCTGCGAAGGTTGTGCTTTCGTCTGCTGCTCTGAAGACTCGCCTTTCTCAGGTTGAGCTTGAGAAGTGGTTGGCACAATCTGGATTTTTTCCGCCATTGGATGAAGCAAATCTGGCGGTGGATAGGGCGTGTTTAGAATTGATGAAAGCATGTAAATCGAATTGAAAACATGCTGGTAAACTGCAAAAAGTATTTGGGGAATCTTAGTTTTTGGATTTGCCTCTAATTTTTTCTTTATATCTTCTGATTTCCCTTCTAATGTCACAGTGCCTGTGGTTGAATATTTAACCACGTTAGGTTTGGTTGCTATGGTGAGACTGAAACTGAGCGTAACTTGGTCGCCGCTCTTTTTCTGTTCCTCCATCTTTGCGTTTACATCAAAAAAAAGTTCTTCTGTGGGCGAACTATGCCCTACTCTTTCAGCTTGAAGACTGCCTATTTGGATAGAAACGATGACACCTGAGACGGAATACTTCGGGCAGATGACTGATTCCCCTACATTATTTAAATCATTCCATATTTAACTTTTGCAGGCTTCAAATCACTGCCACTTGTCCCCAAAATATGCGAGAATCATTCTATTCCTTGAAGTTACTGAAAAGGGCGGGAACTGAAAGCTCTGTGACAAACTTGAAAACTTCATCTTTAGGCGAGCTATTCTTTGCACGTAACACAATCTTTTTGGGGACATCATCCTCAATGTACACAATGTAGCTAACGTCTACTCCTAGGCCTAACCGCTCAAGCTGCTGGATTGTCGCCTTAGACTTCTCGATTTCCTGCACCTTGGCATTAATTTTCTCAATTGAGTCAAAGAGTATTTCAGCCTGACCTTGCTCAGTAGAAGAAAGGCTAAGGTTACCTGACTGGACCCAAACCAGAGACTCAGCGGTTTTTCCTTTCCCACCGCCCTTTTTTCCCGCACCTTTTTTTCCCGCATTCTTTTTTCCTGCTTCCTTTGCAGCAGGGACTTTTTTTACTTGCGCGCTCAGATTTTTTTGTAACTCAGCCGCTTTCTGATACCACTCTTCATTTTTATGAGCGCCTTCACAACTCCTCAGCAATGATCCTAGCCATTGGCTGTAGTCCTCGTGTAAAACCCTGTATTGGTCTATCTCATCGATTAGAAAGTCATTTAGATCCTTCAAGGAACTAAACGTGCGAATTTCTGTTCCCATCATGCTTCACCTCAATTTCATCCAACTTGATGACTTGCAACGCGTGTTTCATCCCCTAATCTTAAGGCATTTACCCGCGGACTGAATACAGCACCATCTGAAGAACTTACGTACTTTGTGGATAAGAGAATTTGTATATAATGTTTGATACATACTGATTGGCAAGCTGAAACCAAATCTCAAGCAAAACATAAAAATCACGCTCCGAGCCTTCGACAGACACACATCATCAAATATCAATTGCAAAAATCGAAATAGTGAATTCGTTAATTTTAGGGCCTCAAGCTTCATTGAAAGTTATGCTGATTGTGTAGGTTCTTCTCCGCTATTGTGTTTGTCTTTGGCTTCCTTTGGGGTTCGAAGTGGAGAGTGCTGCTGCTATTTTCTGCATTTCTTTAGTTACTTGAGACAGAAATTTTATGCGGTTCTCAATTTTGCGTTTTTGACCGCTAGTCAACTGTTTGAATTTTGGAATTACATCCTCAACGACTACAAGCATGAGTTCTCGGTGCTTTTCTTCACTTAAATTTATGAGTTCAAGATGGCCATCTCGGAAAAGCAGCGCCAAATATCCAGTTGGATCCACATTAGCTTGAACAACATTTCCCAATTCCGTTGGAAGCGCCATTGTAGAGACTTGCATTGATGGGGTCAGAGGCTGCATTAGTTTCATAAGAGAAACGAAAAATTCAGCAACCAGCAATTTCTCTTCTGAAGTTAACTCGTTCATTTGACCTATGTCGTCAGCAACACTTTTTAGCGAATCGATAAGTTCTTGAACGGGAATTTGTGGTTTCTTATTGGGCTTTGACTCTTCTTTCAGTGAAACTTCTGCAACTTCTTTTATGGTGTCAGCTTCTTGAGTCATTATGGGTCAATCAGCGGTAACGGCACTTGAAAAGAAAAGAACTTGTACGTAATTATGAAGACATACACAACGATTCGAAGC
>CAYGYB010000037.1:4150-9346 GCA_964354015.1 uncultured Candidatus Bathyarchaeia archaeon | reverse complement strand
AGTTCCTCGGCGGCGAAAAGGTAACGGCGATAATGGCAGGCGGCGAAAAAATCGAGGCAGACCTGTTCATCAGCGCCTTCGGAGTGCGGGCAAACACGAAACTCGCGGTTGACGCAGGCATACCCTTAGGCGAAACCAGAGCGATAAAGACTAACGCGCGAATGGAGACTGACGTGAAAGACGTTTACGCCGTAGGCGACTGCGCCGAAGCTCCAAACATAATCACGCACAAGCAGACATGTGCGCAGCTGGGCACAATCGCGGTTAGGCAAGGAAAAGTAGCAGGCATAAACGCTGCAGGCGACTATGCTCAGTTTACAGGCATCTTAGCGTCAGCAGTAACGCGGCTTTTCGAGACTGAAGCGGGTGTAACAGGCTTAACAGAAAACGCAGCGGCAAGAGCACGCATCGAAGTAATCACAGGCGCCATAAGCTCAAAAACAGCAGCAGATTACTATCCATCGGCGAAGCCTATAAAAGTCAAACTTGTCGTCGAAAAAGAATCCCAACGCATAATTGGCGCACAAATAATCGGCGGTGAAGAAGTGACACAGCGCATAAACGCCCTGTCATTCGCTATCCAAAAACAGATGACCGTGCGCGAGTTAGCCAAAGCAGACACAGCATATGCGCCGCCTCTGAACGAAACATGGGAACCCATGGTTCTAGCCGCAGAAATGGTCCTCATGAAACTACGCTAAACACTCCATTTTCCCATTCATTATTTTTTGAAAAAACAAGCATTTGTTCTTTAATCAGTCACAGGCTACCTGCCCAGTGCAGCCTCCAAATGCACGCTTACAAAAGCAATTTTTAAATCTAGCTTACAACAAATACACCAGCATACAGAAGGGACACTTTATGGGGCAAGAACACACAGCGTTAACCACAGCACTACAACAACTGAAAATAGCCGCTGAAAAACTCGAACTGGACCCGGGAATACACGCGATACTACAAAAACCCAAACGCACAATCACTGTTTCAGTCACCATAAAAATGGACAACTGCACAATAGGCGTCTTCAACGGCTGCCGCGTACAACACTGGGACGCACTAGGACCATTCAAAGGCGGCATCAGATACCACCCAAACCTCACACTAGATGACGTAACCGCATTAGCCATGTGGATGACGTGGAAATGCGCAGTCGTCGGCTTACCCTACGGCGGCGCAAAAGGCGGAGTAAACTGCAACCCCAAAACCATGTCCCAAGGCGAACTAGAGCGACTAACAAGAAGATACATAAGCCTAATTTTTGAGTACCTCGGACCACACCGAGATGTGCCAGCGCCAGACGTTTACACAAACGCACAGACAATGGCGTGGATAATGGACACCTACAGCCAGCTTAAAGGCTACAGCATCCCCGAAAGCGTCACAGGAAAACCCGTGGAAATAGGCGGCTCCGAAGGACGCGTATGCGCAACCGCGCTGGGCGTGGCATTCTGCACAAGAGAAGCAGCCAAAATCTTGAAGTTAAAGCTGAAAAACGCGACAGTAGCAGTGCAAGGCTACGGCAACGTCGGCTACAACGCAGCCAGCATAATGCAGGACATGGGCTGCAAAATCGTCGCGGTAAGCGACTCGGCGGGCGGCATTTACTGCCCAGACGGCATAAACCCCGCTGGCGCACGCGTACACAAATCAAAAACAGGCTCAGTGGTAAACTACAAAAACTGCACCAACATAACCAACGAAGAACTACTGCAAACAAAATGCGACATACTTGTTCCAGCGGCTTTAGAAAACCAGATACGCAAGGACAACGCGAACAAAATCAAAGCAAAAATAGTAGCTGAAGGCGCAAACGGACCGACAACTCCCGAAGCAGATGAAGTGCTCTACGAGAAAGACGTTTGCCTAATCCCAGATATCCTAGCTAACTCTGGAGGAGTAACCGTGAGCTATTTCGAGTGGGTTCAAAACTTGACACGCGAGCACTGGACGCTGGAAGAAGTGAACAGGAAGCTGGAGGACAAAATGGTCAAGGCGTTCGGCGACGTGCATAAGCTGTCACGTAAAGAGGAAAGCAACATGCGAACCGCTGCGTTGATGCTTGGAGTTGGCAGAGTCGCGCATGCACTGCAGACGCTGGGACTTTGGCCATAGCAAGGGGGCAACGCGTTGCTTTTCTTTTAGAAGAGTGAGCAGCCACTTGCCTTAAGCCCTTAGATTCCCAAATTTTTTGCTCTAAATCTTTAAACTACTCTTCTTATATTTGTGCCACCGCATAAGTTAGGGCAGGGTGAGAGGGATGCCGCTGAAGATAGAGAATTTGGATTTTCGCTTCGAAAATTCACTTGTGAAAATTACCGCGGACAGGAATTATCCTGAAATCAAGCTTGCTGGCTTAAGCGTAGGTCCTTTCGAAGAGGGAAATGAGTATGAAGTTTATTATTGGGCGGCGCAGAAGCTTGCCGCGGCAGGCGTTGCGCATTTCCGTGAAGAGGACTGCTTAGAAGCAACTGAGATTTATAAGGTTCAGTGGAAGGAACGCGTTCAAATAGCTGGGCAGATATCAGAGTTGCCGGAGGATTTTTACCCGAAACTTCGCAGGTACCTTGCAAACATTAAAGGGGAAATGGCGGGGCAGCCTGAGAAGGTGCAGGAGCATGAGAAGGCTATGCATTTGGCGTGTGACATAGTGAATGCTAGATTGAAGAAGATTACTGCGTTGTCTGCTGGTCCAGCGCAGACTGATCAGGTTCTGAAAAAATTTACAAGCGAGGAAAGGCTCATTTATGAGCAGCTTGGCAGGATAATTGCTGAGTGGAGAACACAGATATTGGAATGTGAAAGGGAAGGGTGAACGGTATGGCTAGAGAGTTGGAGACTGTGGATCCGCAGGAGCGGTTTCTCGAGTTCTTTAAGAAGGAGAAGTATCGGCAGCGGATTTCGCAGATGGCTATAGCTGGGCGAGAGTCGATTACGGTTGATTTTGAGGATTTGTTTGCTTTTGACCAGCGATTGGCTGAGCGATTGTTGGAGAAGCCGGATGATTTTCTAGCGCATGCGGACAGCGCGGCGTATGCGCAGTTGGGGATTGAGGATGCGGAGTACGCTGGGAAAATTGAGCGGGTTACTGTCCGGGTTGTGCAGTTGCTGGGCAAAGAGCAGTTGCGCAGGCTTGGTTCGAAGCAGATGGGTAAGTTGGTTATGGTTGAGGGTATTGTTGTGCGGGCTACGCCTGTGCGCCCGATGGTTATGCGTGCTGTTTTTAAGTGCAAGCGATGTGGGACGCCTACGCCTGTGGAGCAGACGGGTGCATTTCTAAGGGCGCCTTTTGAGTGCAGTGATCCTGCGTGTAGGCAGAAGGGTCCGTTTGAGTTTGTTCAGGATGAGTCTACGTTTATTGATTCTCAGGATCTGCGGTTGCAGGAGCGGCCTGAGGATTTGCCGCCTGGTCAGTTGCCGCGGACGTTGAATGTGAAGCTTGTGGGCACTGAGATTGTGGATTTGGCTAGGCCTGGGGATCACGTGTCTATTGTGGGTATTGTGCGTGCGATTGCGCCGTCGCGTCCGGGAATCGGTAAGCTTCGCACGTTTATTTTGCATTTGGATGCGAATTCTTTGGAGGTTTTAGGCAAAGAGCCTGAGACAATGTTGCTTTCGGCTGAGGAGGAGGAGAAGATTCTGAAGCTTGCGAAGGATCCGTGGGTTCACCGGAAGATTATGGGTTCGATTGCGCCTTCGATTTATGGTTACGAGCACATTAAGGAGGCGATTATGTATTTGCTGTTTGGTGGCGTGTCGAAGAGTCTGCCCGATATTACGATTAGGGGCGAGATGAATGCGTTGTTGATCGGTGACCCCGGCACAGCGAAATCGCAGTTGTTGCAGTATGTTGCGCGTATTGCGCCTCGTGGTTTGTATACGTCTGGGCGTGGGACTACGGCTGCGGGTTTAACGGCTGCTGTGATTCGTGAGAAAGGTGGCAGTATGAGTTTGGAGGCTGGTGCGTTGGTTTTGGCTGATAAGGGGATAGCCTGTATTGATGAGATGGATAAGATGCGTCCTGAGGACCGCGTGGCTATTCACGAGGCTATGGAGCAGCATACGGTTTCTGTTGCTAAAGGCGGTATTGTGGCGACTTTGAATGCGCGGACGGCTATTTTGGCTGCTGCTAACCCATCGTTGGGCAGGTATGAGCCGCATCGTAGTGTTGCGGAGAATATTTCTTTGCCTGTGACTATTTTGTCGAGGTTTGATTTGATTTTCGTGTTGCGAGATGTGCCTGATAAGGAGTCGGATGGGAAGATGGCGGCGCATATTTTGGAGATTCACAGGAAAGGCGTTAGCCCAGTGGAGTCGCCTATTGCGCCTGAGTTGCTGCGGAAGTACGTGAGTTACGCTAAGGCGGTTAGGCCTGTGTTGGGTCAGGATGCGTTGCGGCGGTTGAGTGATTTTTATTTGGCGATGCGGGCTGCGAGTGAGTCGGAGGGTTCGCCTGTGGCGATTACTGCGCGTCAGTTGGAGTCGCTTGTGCGTGTGGCTGAGGCGCGTGCGCGTGTGGCCTTGCGGAAGGAGGTTTCGGCTGAGGATGCGGAGGCGGCGGTTTCGATTATGAAGCGGTCTTTGGAGGAGGTTGGGATTGATGTGTCTTCGTATAAGATGGATATTGATTTGATTATGACTGGTAAGCCTAAGAGTATGAGGGATAGGTTGCATGTGATTATTTCGGTGTTGATGGAGATGGAGAAGCAGACTGGCATTGTTGAGAAGAGTGCGTTGGTGAGTGAGTTGGAGTCGAAGCATAATATTCCAAGAGGCGAGAGTGAGCGGATGATTGGGCAGTTGCTGCGTGAAGGCACGATTTACGAGCCTAGGGAAGGGTGCTTGAAGAAGACGTAACTGTGAGGAATAAATGAAGCCTGTAATGGTTGTCGTGGGTACAAGACCTGAAATAGTGAAGATGGCGCCTATAATCAGGGCACTGAAGAAGCATGAAGTGCCATTCACGTTTGTGCATTGTGGGCAGCATTACGATTATAATATGTCGCGGCAGTTCATTGAGGAGTTGGAGTTGCCGCTGCCTGATTACGGGTTTAAGGTTAAAGCGGCTTCTGCTGGCTTGCAGACGGCGCGGATAATGGCGCTTATGGATAGGTTACTGGGTGAGGTTGCTGTTGGGCTGGTTTTGGTTGAGGGTGACACGAACACTGTGCTGGCTGCGGCGTTGGCGGCGAATAAGCG
>CAYGYB010000037.1:0-4050 GCA_964354015.1 uncultured Candidatus Bathyarchaeia archaeon | reverse complement strand
TGGTTGAGGGTGACACGAACACTGTGCTGGCTGCGGCGTTGGCGGCGAATAAGCGTGGCGTGGCTGTTGGGCATGTGGAGGCTGGCTTGCGGAGTTTTGATTTGCGTATGCCTGAGGAGCATAACAGGCGGTTAACTGACCATTTATCAGCGTTGTTGTTTGCGCCTACTGAAAGAGCAAAAGCCAACTTAGAAAAAGAGAGCGTCTGGGGCAAAATCTACGTGACTGGGAACACGGTTATTGACGCGGTTAATCAGCATTTGCCACTGGCGGAGCGGAAGTCGAAGATACTAAGCCAGATACGGTTTGAGAAGTTTGCTTTAGCAACGGCACATAGAGCAGAAAACGTGGATGACTTGGAAGTGCTGAAAAGCTTCATAGAGGCGTTTGCGGAGTCGCCTGTGCCTGTCGTGTACCCGATGCATCCGCGCACTCGGAAACGCTTGCGGCAGAATGGGCTGCTTGCTGAGGTGATGCAGTGCGGTAACGTGCAGGTTCTTCCGCCGCTGGGCTACCTAGACTTCCTAGTGCTTATGAAACGGTGTGAGTTGATTGTTACGGATTCTGGGGGGATTCAGGAGGAAGCTACTGCGCCGCTTATTAGGAAGCCTGTGCTGGTGATTCGCTTGTCCACTGAACGCCCAGAAGCGGTTGAAGCTGGATTTGCGAAAGTTGTCGGCACAGAAAAACACCAAATAGTCTCTGCAATTAAAGCAGCATTGGACAGCAAGAAGCAACTGCCTGAGAAATCACCATTCGGAGACGGAACCGCAGCAGAAAAAACCACACAAATAATCAAAAAGGAACTCTTTACGGAATAAGACGACAACAGCGACTTGGTTTGTAGCGCATCATGTCAAGCAAGTCTTCCATGCGAACACACGCGACCGGCAACAATAGATATTAGCCATAGCCGTGGATTAAATTTTAATCCAACCAACCAAAAAACGGATGACTGAGTTCAGGAAAGCAGGTTGAATTAGGTGTATACAGGGTTCAAGACAGAGTATGTTTTCATAGCGTGAAAAAGAGGCTACAATAGCAGAAGACAGGTCAATATAGAGTACTTATATAGTATAGTCGGAATCGAGTATACGTTTTAGCAATATAGACTTTTTATTGGGAAACTGATTCCGTCTCTGATTATTTTAGATACGTACAGAAGACGGGTAGTGTAAGTGAACCTGTTAAGAAATAGAAAAATTAGAGGATGTACCTTCGCGTGTTTCCTACGTCGCGTGCTGTTAGGTTAGCCTGTTGCCGCATTCGCCGCAGAAACTTGTGCCCGCAGGATTCTTCGCCCCGCATCTTGAACATACCTTTAAGCCGAGGGGTGCTCCGCAATTGTTGCAGAACTTGCCTGAGCCTGCTGGTTTGCCGCATTCTGGACAGATGGTTTGTCTCTGCGTTATTTCACCGGTGTAGACTTGGGTGCTTTCGGCTTTCTGCCTGATGTCTGTGACCATTTTTTCGGCTCGTGCAGCTGCGACTTCTGTGCTTTCTCTTGGTGCGTCTTCTATGCAAAGGCCTTCTTGCTCGTTCCAGTCGTTTTCGCAAACGTATTTGTGGCATCGTGGGCATCGATGGAAGTGGCCTTTGGCTTCATTCTGCGCCAGTTCGAAGGCTTGTTCGTGTTCTTTGTGCCATTCTGGCGTCATACCTTCGAAGCGGTGGCTGATGGCGTCGGTGCCGCGTTCTACGGTGTAGCCGCCGCTGCGTCCAGCGAGTTCTGAGCCTATAGAGACGGCTGTGCCTATGCCTTTCCAGAATCCTTTTTTCTTGTACGTTTTACTTTGGATGAAGTTGGTTTTGTAGCCGTCGTTGCATATGTCGCAGAGGAAGGTGAATTGAAAGCCAGCTTCGGCACTGTTGTCTTCGTAGTTTCTGGTGAAAGGTTGAAGTGGCATGTTCTTATCTCCCCTTTACCTTTAAGGGCTTGCCGCATTTTATGCATTTCTCTTCTAGGAGTGCCTGCTCTGTTCCGCATTTGGGACAGAGAACGGTCAGCCTTTGACCGCAGTATTGACAGTAGTCGCCGAAGAACGTGACCTTGCCGCAAGCAGGGCAATTTATTTGCAGAGGCAAGCCGCAGTTGCTGCACCGCATTTGACCGGGTTCAATGGGGTTTCGGCATTTGGGGCAGCGCTGTGGTCCGACTGGGTTGACTTTTCCGCAGAAGGGACATACGTTGTCGTCTGCGGAAACAAGTTTTCCGCAGTATTTGCATGGATGTTTGTAACCTGGCATCTTATTAGACTCCTTTTTTCCATTTTCCGTTGTCGTCTTTACTTTTGTTGTTGAATTCTAATAAACTAGTAACATCGCTTTTCCACTGGTCAAAGGATGAGTGAATTACTCTGCCGATGAAGAGGGCCCTCAAAGTCTTGAGTGAAGGCATTTTTGCTACTGCAAAACGGTATTGAACGTACTTGGGGTTGTCGAGGCTGTCTTCTGGGAGGAAGATGGGTTCTCTTCTGAAGTTTATGTCAATCATGCAGCGGTTCACGTTCTTAATGAAGTTCTCCAGTTCCCTGTTCATCTCTTCCTCTTTGGCGAGGGCGTAGTCGCGTCTTGGTTTTATCCTGAAAAAATAGGTTGCTTTTCCGCTGGCAGACGTTTCTTCTTCGGTTGTGCTTTTTTGGTCTGTGCTTTCTTCAGGGCTTGCGGTTTCAGTTTCTCCTTCCGCCTGATCTTGGGCGTTGTCTTGGCTTGCGGAAAAGGCTTCCAAGGCTACAGCGTTACTCAGTTTGCCTGTTTTGGCGTCACGCAGAGGAAACAGCAGCCAGATGTATGAACCTGTCAAGTCGCCCATCAGTCCCCGTTTCACTCCGATACGCACTTGGTCTGTCAGCGCCATTGAATCGAGAAAATCATATTCTGCACCCGTGCCTGCTTCTTTGATTCTCTTCGTTAGTCGGCGCCAGAAATCAGGAGAAAGCGGTTCGATGTCCTTCTTTTTGGCGGCTTGTCCGTCCTTCATTAAAGCTGCCAGCTTACGCACGGTGACCGGGTCAGCTTCTGGAATCATTTCTTTGACAGTTTCCTGTGACCTGAGCATCATCTTGTTAAATCCGTCCGAAAGACCTTTTGCAAGTGGGTCAAATTTCTCTCCGAGTCTGGAGAATTCGAATTTTTCCCCGAACTCGCTGGTCACCATGAGTTTGTAGTCTGTCTTGTTTGTCTGTGATATGTAGCAGTATGGTACTCGGATTGGTTCGCCTTTTTGAGGGAGAACAACGAGCGCCGTTTCGTACAGGCGCACTTCGCAGTTTCCAATCTGATTCAGCTGTCCATTTGGGTCAAGCCAGTTGAAATGCGCCTCGAATGCTGCTTGGACAAGTGTCTCTTCCATTAGCAGGTACTTGAGCAGAAGTTCATTTCGCAGTTTGTAGAGTTGAAAAAGGAAGTCTTCATATTGATATCCCAAGCCTGAGAGGGTCAGCGTTTGCTTAGATGTCAGGAACAAGTCAATTTTGTAGTCGTGGTCATAAATTCCAGTGATGTCGGTATAGGCGAAAAGCATTGGTTCGCCGAACTCAGCGACCAGAGTCAAGTATTTCTCGTCCAGAACGGATTTGGCTTCGCCCTCCGACTTCACGTTTGACTGTTTATCGATTAATCTGTAGTTTACATTGACCTCCATGAAAATCGCCTCATCAATGTTGAATCAGTATGTGCTAGTCGCTATATACATATCGTTTAACTGACAAAGGCGAGACTTGGTTAGAAATATTGGAAAAGCATCAAGCCCTCGTTGGGTTGTCGGATTAAATTTTAATCTTTTTCCCTTCTTCTGAACTGACTGCCTCCCAGTCTTTATAAATGGGATGAGGTTGTGTTTTTTGAGCTGTAGTTTTGTAAATTGGTTGGTAAATTTGTTTGTGAATTTGTAAATTTCGTTAACCTTCATAAAGGCTGCTCTGCCCGCTGAACCATGCAGGGAGGTGGAACACAGCACAATAACCTAAACCGTAACAAGGGCTAATCCGTTAAAAGCCCTACTGCACAGGAAAAACACCATCATATTTGGAGCCTAATAGTCAATCTATG
>CAYGYB010000036.1:0-9424 GCA_964354015.1 uncultured Candidatus Bathyarchaeia archaeon | reverse complement strand
CAACATCACTGGCGCCCACAGAATCCGCTATAGTTAACGTCTTGTTCCGCAAGACTGCATCCGCAAGCCCTAAAACATCTGTTATTGGAAGAAGCGTCTTGTGACGCAGAATTGAATCGCTCAAGCCTACGGAATCAGCCACCGTTTGCAACGTACCGCCTGCCGCAGCTTTGAAAGTTGCGATCAACCCAAACCAGTTAGCTGAACCACTAAAAGTGGTTCCTGAATTGGCTGTTCCAATGGCACTCACTATTTTCTCGAGGAAGGCTCCTGACAAATATTGACTCCCTGCGGCTCCATCAAGCAAAGTAAATCCGTTTGTAGGAGTATTTTGCGTGGGACACGGAGATGATAAGGCGAACATTCCGCCAAGCCAGAGTTCATCGTTCTGTGTTGTGGTATCTGTGGTGCCAGTGTTACCTGAAGTCGCCGACCCCGTAGCCATGTTTATGGCGGTTTTATCAAGATCAGAACTTGCCAACCCTGAATATTCACAAATGTTCGCTACAGCACCATACTCAGCGTTGCCAGAAAGGTTTATTGTAACGTTTGCAGAGGCACCCGCACCAACAACACCTTCCCATATTTCGCCGTTCTGATAAGTATTATAGGCATTTAGACATTGACCCTGTAACTGTCGGGTCCATGTAACGCCAGTTTGGCTTATGCTTGAAACCGATCTGTAACCTGACCCACTAATTGTGCCTATTACCGCCTTGAGCATGTTCCCCGACGTAGGCGCAACCGTCATTGTAATTGCAATAGAGTTTGTTGTTGACAACCCACGGCAGTTGCCTTGAACTCGTGTTATCGCCATTGTTTGCTGTCACCACATTCTAAACAAAAAAAAGAAAGATTTTTAGCTGAACGTTATCTGCAGTGACAACACCCAGGATTCGCCCGACACTTTCGTGCCTTTGCTGGAAATCTTACGGTTCAAGTTCACGCCAGTATCATCCGCAGCATTCACAACAGTGTACTCTTCCCAAGCATAATTCGCGTCCGAACTTCCAAAAGTCGCCCGCCAATCACACATCTGATTCGTGCGCTGCGGATAAGTCGCATCCATAGCCTTGTATGTTTTGTTGGTCGCCGCCTGCAATCCCGTCTGCGTAGCATTTTCCGCCGTGTTTGAATCTCCGACACCTAAACGCGCATTGCTATTATCCCACGCAGTCGGCGGCGAAGCCAAACCACAAATCAGCTTAATAACGCCCTGCAAACCCTCATTCAAAGCAACATTGCTCTCAAACTCTTCCGCAGCAACAAAAGCTTCAGGAAACTGCCGCATCACCGCTATCATCGACGCGCCCATCCGCAGCATCTTCGCTATTTCGCCAGTCGGATCTCTAAACTTGTCGATGCGCCAACGCGCTTTCCAACTTACCTTATCAACTGCTTTTTCCATCTTTCATTTTTGCCTCCTTTTTTTATTCCGACGCGTAAAAACCCGCGTTTCGTGGGCTTCACACCCAAAAACCGACTTGCACGGCTCATCAGGGAAACTACGCTTTAGCTTTCGACTCTGCTTCTTTCGCCTGCTCTTCCTTCAAATCATCAGACAAAGTTGCACCCACAGCGCAACTGAACCCGACGGCTGCACATGCTGGCGCCGTAACCGCTGGAAGCGACGGCACAGCTGCAACAGTTGCCGAAGCCGCCAAGAAAAGAATAGTTGCTAACGCAAGCCCAGCAAAAACAGCAGAAGCAAGCCTACGCGTTAAACTTACCAACATTTCACCTCCATTCGAGCCAAATTTTTTGGTATATTCGGTTTCTCGCACAGTCAGGCAACGCTGACTATGTTCGAGCCACCTCCTTCAAGGAACCATCAACGTTCCAACTGAACGTTAACGTGAAAAGCAAATCCACACCATCATAAGCCTTCAAACTCGCCAGCGTGCCATCCGCGTTCCAGGAAAAAGCGGCTTTGGTAAGTTTCCTGCCTGGAGGCGGAGCCGCCAAATTCATTAACGCGCTGTGAATCGCCCTGTATGCCTCGTCATATCTGCCGTACGCAACCTCAGTCACTTTACTTCGCCTCAGTACTCACTGCTTTGCACCTTCCGCAGCAGTTTCAAGCTGCGGTTTTTCCCAAAGTTCCCAACCCAGCTTTACCGCGTTCTTGCGGAACTCATCAGGACGCATGAAGCCCAACTCAGCAGCTCTAAGCATATCCGCCATGTTGGCTTCATACGTTTTAAGCGAACTCCAATGCAACCGCGCCTGCGCTTTTGCCGAGTCTACGCCTTCCTGAGCCAGAACCACATCGAAAAGCTCCCGCTCAACCTGCCGCTTGACATAGCGCTGAACAGGCTTGATGAGCATGTTCTGCAGTTCCAAAGCCGCTTTGGCTGAAGCTTCCGTGAAGCCTGGCGTGCTGAACAGCCGTGGCAACGGCGTTTCGCATCCGAGATAAAACTGGTTTATCAAGTGGTCAACGTAATATTCGAAACGCGCTCTTGGGTCAAGTGTTACGGGTCGTATGTCGCCTTTTCCGCTGTAAAAGAGCCATGCGCCTTCTTCGCTGCGGTTCTTGATAGCCTGCTCAAACTGCTGAATAGTTCGCTCATCCGCCCTTTCAAGCAGCGCCAGCACGTCTGGTCCAGCGTACTTTTCAAAGATTCTCGGCATTATGCGCTCGATTTTCGCTTTCATCCATGCAAACGCAGGCCGTTTGTCTGACTGTAAAGCCAACGTGTGCAGTAAGACCTGCAGCACGCCTGTGCCATAGCCTGAGCAGTCAAGGCAGTTCATTCGCCAATGCAGTACCGCTTCGGCGGTGAGGTTTTCGCCGCCGTAAGCTTGCCGCAGCTTGTAACTTTCCACTTTGTAAGGGATCTTGAGCGTTGCTTCGTCTATGAAGCTCTGCTGAACGCGTTCAACAGCGTCCACGGGCAGCCTGTGCAGCGCCGTTAGTTTTTCAGGGGTCAGTTTAAGCCAGAAATCGTTTCCGCAGGCAATCAGCGCTCGCGCCATGTCGCAGAGCAAAGCGTCCAAATTGACGTTTTCGTTGAATCTGTCCACGATTCTCTTGGCTTCGGCTGCTTTTTCGTAGTTTTCGTTAACCGTCGTGTAGAAGCCTGTGCCCACGGCGGAAGCCGCCAGCAAATCCACGCTTGCCTTGCACGTGGGGTCACGCTCGTAAAGCTTCATCACGTCAGTTAAAGGAATAGTAGACGTCTCGTACACCAGTGCCTTTTGCGGCACAGCGTAGCCGCTTCGTGTTCTAGGCGAGAAAGCGTCAGTTAATCGGTGCAGCACTTTGCTCATTTAGAGCGCCTCCAGAAATTTTGCGCCTCGCTCAGTGATTGCGTAAGCTGCGCGGTGTTTCTGCTCGCTTTTCACAACGTAGCCGCTTTGAACCAAGTAGCGGAATATGCCCTCGAAAGTGGCGTGCGTGCCGAACTTTCTGATAGTTCGTTTCTCAAGTTCCGTTCGGCAAAGCTGCTGCCTGCTAAGCTCCTTCAACACGGTTTTTGCCAAATGCAACCTTTCAGTTAAACGCCTCATTCACAAACAACCTCTACAGGTTTTTGGTCGCTAAAAAACATGGGAAAATGAAGAGTGCACACCATCAGCACGGCCAAGTCTCTTCTGTCATCGAAGCCGTAAGTGTTCATGGCGAGGTCAGGCGTGTAGGGCAGCATTTCAGTCCCGCATACAGGACAGTACTTCCAACAGTCGCAAACGGCAACGTCGCCTTTCCTGTCAGAATACAGCCTTTTTCCGCACTGGGCGCATTTGCCTTCATACTTCGCCATCTTCCCTACCTCTCACCAGCTTACAGCGTTGTGCTTATGTTGGTCATTTTCGCGATGGCTTTGCTGCGTAGAACGCCCACGCCGAAGCGTGTCGTAGCTCTGACGCCGTATTTGCCGTTCTTTATGTCTTCCCAGTCCTCAACAGTTATGTCCCTTCGCAGCAGCATCACTGAGGCTACGCGCGTGTCAACAGCGTAAGCAACGCCATTAGGCACCAGAGTGCTGGCTTGAACACGCATGCCCAGAACGCTTGTGACTGTGCCCTGCTCCAGATCCGTCTGTCCAGCAGGCAAATACTGCGCGTGAATGAACTTGTCATCCGTCAACAACTGATGCAGCTGAACTTCGTTCACGGCTAAGACTGGGGGTCTCCAGTTTTCGCTTCTCACCGCATTGTGCAATTTCACCAGTCCGTTCCAGTTCATGGCTGCTCCGCCCTGATTTATCGGCACCCCACCAGCCAAATCCGCGTCAGCAACAGCACCGTACAACGCTACTATCGTGTTGGTTTCCTCTTCGCCAAGGGCTCTGCCGACCTTCTCCACCATGCTGTCCATGACGTTCCACGTGGCATCTTCCAAAAACTCCCTTGTCCACTCCTCCGAAGCTTCGGAAAGCACGTTCGTGTAAACGTCAACCGTGCTGTTCTTCTTGCCACTTAACCGTGCTGCTACGCCTTCAGCGTAACGGTAAGCCACAGCCTTCTCGTCCAACGGAAACCTTTCCATCGCTTCAGTGGTAGGCCGCACAGTGATGGTGTTTCTGCCTATCATCTCCGGATACGCAGCCTGCACCAGCGTGTCATGCAAGCGCCCTAACGCGCTTACCGAGTCGCTGAACAAGCCTTCCTTGACGCCGACTTCGCAGTAACGCTTGAGAAACGGATGCACGTTCGCCTTATGCCGCAACGTTTCCACGTGTTCTTTAAACTCGCCGTCGCGCTGCATCAAAGCTTCAAAAAGTCTCGGTTTCATATCGCTTCACCTTTACAGTTGGATGAACAGCAAATCGTCTGCGGCTGCCGTAGTTTCCAAGGCTGTTCCTAGCTTGCGGTTGTAGTAGATAGTGTATGATGCTGAGCCTCCTTCGTTCACGGCTTGGTCAGTTAACTGCAGCACTCTTTTTGAAGCGTCGGCACCGTAAACTGCTTTGCCGCGGGTTATGGCGCCGCCAGCCTTGACTTTCACTCTGCCCTGAATCAGCACTGGACATTGCTCGCCAGCAGCAGCGCTCTTAACAGCTATGCCCCTGCAATCTTGAGCTGCGGTTGCAGGAGAAACCTTATGGTCGGCGCTTAAGTAAACAGGGTCGCCTTTCGTTACGGCTGCAGCAGCCTCAAATGATTGTATTACAGCGTTTGGGTCGTCTGTTTCGCCTATCGCCATCCAGCTTTTTCCAGTTAAATCCGTCATTCGCTATTTTCACTCCAAATCTCCTTCGCTTTCACCGAGTTCATCCTCAGTTACTCGCGGTCAACTCCGTGACCATCCTGCAGGCTTCGAAGTTTCATGAGAACCCTGCGCAGTTCTTGACACATTCTCTGTGGTCCCAGACTCCAGCTCCGCTGAACAAGCGGGCTTGGCAGAACCGCCTCAATCAACTGCACCGCCTTGCCTACGGGCATCATAGGCTCTGCTGGCTTCCTGAAGATGCTCTCAGAAAGCTCGCTCTTGCCCGCGAGGCTCTGGTCTGAAGCGGAAAGCATGTAGTCAGGGTGAAGCGAAAGCCAATCCCGAATCTTAAGCTGATCCCACATTTTCTCTTTGGAGAAGAAAATCGCCTGCGTACGCTGGGCGTCTGGTTGCTGCCGCGGTTTTCCCATGACGGCTAAAACGCCGTTTTCCCGGTCAAGCCAGACCGTGCTGAAATGTTCAGGCATGAAGGCTGAAGCTTCTTGGTGGAAGCCGAGAATGTACTCGCCAGTTACCATCGGCTCAAGTGCCTGCTCCGTAACGTGCAGTTTCTCCATGACTTGAATGTTGGCTGCGGATATGCCTGGCACGGCTACCAAGCTTATTTCAGCATTGTGCAATCCGTGGGGGATTTTCCCGTCAACAATGTCTACGGCTTCGTAGTCTGCGCCTACGCTGACATGTTGAATAAGACCCTTGCGGACTTTTTCAGCGGTTTCCTCATCGTAAATTTCAGCTTCGTACCATAAGCTTTGTCCATCCCACTCGGCTTTGGTAACTTTGCCTACCGCGTTCGGCGCAGCCACATGTTCCACGTACACAGGCGCAGAAACAAGTTTTGAAGCGAAAGCCTGCAGTTCTTCAGGCGTGTAAATGTTAAGGTTTCGGCTCATGCCCGTGGTAATGGCGACGCCGCGTATCCGCAGGGGTTTCTCCATGATTTTCTCAGCGATTGCGAAGGGCAACAATGCGTAGACATGCTCTCTGGCAGGGTTGTGGTGTTTTTCGAACCATTCTTTAGCTTTATCCAGTGTCCAGCCTTTGTCTTTTTCGAAAATGTAGCTCATGACTTCCATGGCGTGTTTGCCTTGTGGTTTGCCTATAACGGCTTTTATGCCCTCTTCCGCGTTTAGCGTAATGGTTCTAAGCGTGTCTTTTTGGAATTCATCAGCGTTCCGATGTCCGCTTCGGATGTTTTTTTCCGTGTTTTCCCATGGCATTTCTATTAGACCTCACACAACTGATACTGGATTAATATACTACGAAAGTGAAAAGGCGAATTGTACAGCGTGTTGGGCTCTGGGTGGGGTAACGTGTGGGCTATCCTGAGGGGTCTGAACATTAAAAGTGATGTGTGATGCCGAGAAAATGCGTAGTTAAAGTGGTGTTGAGCAAGGAGCAAAGGGCGATTTTGACTGAGTTAGCGAGGAGACTGGGCACAAGCGAAAGTGAAACTTTGCGGATGGCTTTGATGGATTACGCTAAAGAGTTGAGTTTGATGTCGGAAAGCATTCACCGAGGGCAAAACCACTTTTGAATTAGCAAAATCGGGTTGAATAGGGTTCTGATTCCGAATTTATGTTTGAAGAAAAACTAGATTCCAGATTAACTTTAAATGCGCACCGCATCATATTATAAGCATAACGGTTTGGCAGTTAAGGAATTTCACATACAGTGAGGTTCGAAAGGTGCCAAAAAAATCAAAAAACTTTAATGAACTCCTGCTAGAAGCCATTGATGAGGCTCTGAATTCTCTTGGAGAATCAGTTAAACAGTCAATTTACTTTCATATTGAGAACAAATTCGTGGCCAAACAAGATATTCCAGAAAACATCAAGGGCTTTCAGGGCGGGCTTGAGAAAATCTTCGGCGCAGGCGCTCAATTCATAGAAATTCTGATCATGAAAAACCTGCATGCAAAAATTGGGATTACGCTCACCGTAGAATCAGATAACCCGCTTGAATTTGTTAAATACGTGAACGCGGCAAAGCAAAGTTTTTCGAAAAAACAGCCTGAGACATGAACTATCAAGAGATACTCTTTTGCGAAGCATTTACTGGAAATTCATATCAGCCGTTCATAAAGGATTTATCAGTGCGAATTGAAGCTTACAAGGTGATATTCAGTAATACTATTCCGAAGTGGAATCAAAATAAATGGAGGTGGAAACGTACGAGTGAAACTGTTAGAATTCTAATAGTTGATGATGACGAGAACATACGAAGCGTATTGACGGCGATACTTGAAGACGAAGGCTACACCGTTGATTCCGCGGATACCGCTAAAAAGGGCATAGAGAAAAGTGAGAAATCATTTTACAATTTGGCGTTGATTGACGTTCGCTTGCCCGACATGGAAGGCATTGAACTTCTTGGAAAAATGCGGGATACTAAACCGAAAATGCGGAAGATAATCATCACGGGTTACCCAACGCTCCAGAATGCTGTTGCTGCGGTTAACAAGGGCGCAGACGCTTACATCATGAAGCCTTTCGATGTAGAGAAGATCCTTCAAACCATCAAAGAGCAACTGCAGAAGCAAAAGGAGGAAAAGAGCTTCAGTGAAGCGAAAGTCGCTGAGTTCATTGAAACCCGCGTTAAAGAGTTAGAGACAATTGAGCAACAGGCAGCAAAAACGCGTCCAGATTCTTCCTGTTAAGCTTCTCAATTTCTCGTTTATACTTTGGCTTATTTGAGAAGAGTAATGAGCCGAAAGCTTTGGCAGAGGAATTTTCGCGGTTGCTGCTTGTGTGGTTTTATGTTAGAAAATTTTAAGTTTTGGAGTATTTCTCGAAAATGGGGCTTTTTTTCAAAAAGCACTTTTTTCGTTGCTTTTTAATTACTGCAATTATGTGTATTTCCACGATGTTCTTTCTGGGCGTTTAGTGGACTATTTCAAAATTGCTGTGGAAACACCTTATATATGCGCTAACTATAGTGTTTAGAGCGCCTTGTTAACACTATATTTGTGTATACACGAAAGTGCCCAAACAACGCATGTACCGTGAGAAAAATGAAGTGCCCGTACTGCAGCTCGGAAGATTTCAAAACGTTGGAGACGCGCGATTCGCCAGAGAACACGACGCGCAGGCGCAAAGAATGCGTCAACTGTGGAAAACGCTTCACGACTTACGAGTATGTGGAAACAGTGGAGCTCATGGTGCGGAAGAAAGACGGCAAGCTGGAACGTTTCGACGTTAACAAGATAATCCGCGGTTTGCAGAAAGCCTGCGAAAAAAGGCCCGTAACGATGGAGCAGATTAACGAGTTAGCAAGCCACGTGAGGCAGGGCCTCATGCTGAAAGGCAAAGAAGAAGTCTCTTCGCAGGAAATCGGCGATTTAGTCATGAAGTACCTGAAAACGCTTGACCGCATAGCGTACATCCGTTTCGCGTCGGTTTACAAGCAGTTTGAAGAGCCTGAGGATTTCAAGCGTTTGCTCCTTGAGGTGAAAAAATGAAGTTTGCGCCAAATCGTTTGAGGAGGAAAAAACAAAATGAAGTATGTCAGAAAACGTGATGGTAGATTAGAACCCTTCGATCAAGAACGCATAACAAACGCCGTTTGGAAAGCTGCCAAAGCCGTAGGCGGAAAAGACCGTGAGCAGGCAAAATGCATAAGCGACCAAGTCGTAGCTGCGCTCAAAAACCGCTTCGGCGAGGACGGCTGCCCAACGGTTGAGGAAATCCAAGATTTAGTGGAAAAAATGCTTATCGAGAACGGTAACGCTCGAACCGCCAAAGCGTACATTCTTTACAGGAAGCAGCATCAAGACTTGCGGGAGTTAGCCGCGCTCCTGAGCAGCTCAGACCTTGTGGACCAGTACTTGGACATTGAGGATTGGCGGGTTAAAGAGAACTCGAACATGAGTTATTCGCTACAGGGTCTGAACAATTATGTCTCATCCGCTGTGATAGCAAAATATTGGATTTCACGAATTTATCCGCCTCATATCGCGGAAGCCCACTTTTTAGGAGACATGCACATCCACAACTTGGGCGTTTTGGGACCGTACTGCGTAGGCTGGGACGAAAGGGATTTATTACTTTCAGGATTCGGCGGAGTCTCTGGAAAAATCGAAAGCAAACCCGCAAAACACTTTAGAACTGCTCTCGGGCAAGTAGTCAATTTCTTCTATACGCTTCAAGGAGAAGCAGCAGGCGCTCAAGCTTTCAGCAACTTCGACACCTATCTGGTGCCATTCATACGCTACGATAAATTAAGCCAAAAAGACGTTGAGCAAGCGCT
>CAYGYB010000035.1:0-9437 GCA_964354015.1 uncultured Candidatus Bathyarchaeia archaeon | reverse complement strand
GCATCCAACACGGCAAAAACTAGCCAAATTCATCGAGATTTCAAAACAATTTGGCTAATGGCAATTTTGAGATATTGTTTTCGGCGTCATCAACATGATTGCAGCTGCGAACGCGAGTATTGCTCCATAGGCAAAAGAGGCGCTAGGCGAAGCTATTGTCCATAAAGTTCCAGCCGTGACGCTTGAGGTGAAGTCGCCTATGCCATTGACTGTGCTTAATGTTCCAAATCCTGTTCCTTGTTTATGCTCTCCAAGCAGTTCAGCAGCGTACGCTCTTTCCACTGCGTCGATGGCGCCTGTTTCTACTCCTGCAAGTAGGAAGAGAACGGCATACGTCCAAACCGTAGGCTGCAACAAAATAAAACCTACACAGTAAACGCTGAAAATTAGGTATCCTAATGCCAGCAATTTTCTTTTGCTGAATTTGTCAGCTAACGCCCCGAACACGTAGGCAAAGATGGCTGAGCCAACGTTCAGCAACACGTAAAGAAACGCGCTGATGCTGCTTGCAACGATAAGGCCTAAGCTCGGTGTTAATGCCTCCGTGGATCTCAACACTAGAAACGTGTTTGCAAAATTTCCTACCCCAAAGATGCCGACGGCCAGCAGAAATCGTTTGAATTTGACAGGTAACTCTTTGATGTCGGTTGACAATTTCTGCGTTTTGTCAACTTTCTTCTTGCCTGTTGTTTTTTCCTTTGTGAAAAACGCGAATACTAAAACTGCCAAAACGCCGGGCACGAACGCTACTAAAAACACGTTTCTAAATCCGACAAGGGGCAGTAACAGGAAGGCTATGCTGGGACCGATAATAGCGCCGATGGTGTCCATCATGCGGTGAAAGCCGAATGCGTGACCATAACTTTTAGGTTCAACTGATTCAGTTAGAAGTGCATCTCTCGGTGGTTCTCTTGTGCCTCGTCCTATCCACCCAATCGTTCTGCACAATAGGATATGGATAAAGTTGGATGCGAAGGCAAATAGGGATATGAAGGTACCTGTGAGCGCGTAGCCTAAGGTTGCAAGAGGTTTTCTTTTGCCCATTTTGTCGCTGAGCCAACCTGAGTAGGTTTTTACGAAGCTGGATGAGAAGTCAGCTAAGCCTTCTATTAGACCTAAGATTTCGGCTGACCCATGTAATTCGATGATTAAGAATTGCGCGAGTATTGAAGTAGCCATCTCATGGCTTGCATCACTGAGTAAACTGGTGACGCCCATGGCTGCAATGTTTCTGTTCAGCCATTTTCCTGTTTTTGGAGTACTATTTGATTTATCTTCCATATCATTATAGCCGCCTTACACAGATGTCTCTGACAGAGCGGGTGTCTCCTTTTCTACATTCATCTAAGTGTTTCTATGTATTCTGATATTGCCTTATAACCTTGTTTTTCAAGAACTATTCGAAGATAAATCTCCAAATCTTGCCAAAGCGCCCAAATTATTTTAAGCGTATTAGCCTTTTAACAATGGAAGTAATCACACTAACCTGAGGATGGCGCAGAATTTGGCTAAACTGTTCGGAAGTTCAGGCGTGCGCGGCTTAGCAAACGTAGACTTAACGCCAGCGTTAGCCTGCAAAGTGGGCTTAGCTGTGGCTGCCTATGCTAAAGCGCGGAAAGCGCTTGTGGCGCGGGACACGCGAGTTTCAGGCGCAATGCTTGAGGACGCGTTGGTTTCGGGGCTTTTGGCAAGCGGCGTGGACGTGGCTTTGATAGGCGTTGTGCCTACGCCTGTATTGGCTTATTTAACCAAGGCGTTGCAGGCGGATGTGGGGTTTATGCTTACGGCTTCGCATAATCCGCCCATGTACAACGGCATTAAAATCTTCAGTAGCGACAGCGTCGCCTATGCTGATGAAAATCAAGACGCGGTTGAAAAGATAATTGATGAAGCAGATTTTGCGTTGGCAGATTGGTGCGGCGTCGGTAGCGCTGCACTGGCTGATGTTAGTCACCTGTATGTTGAGATGGTAATTAAAAGGGTGATGTTGCGTAAGCAATGGCGTGTTGTCGTAGATCCGGGGTGTGGCGCCACATTCAACATTGCTCCTGCTGTGCTGAAAGCCTTGGGTTGCAAGGTAACTGCCTTGAACGCGCAGGCTGACGGGTTCTTTCCAGCGAGAAGTTCTGAGCCGACCGCTGAATCGCTTAAAGATTTGGCGCAGGTTGTTAAGGCACTTGGCGCTGAGGTTGGAGTAGCCTTTGACGGCGACGGAGACCGCGTAGCCTTCATTGATGAGCAAGGCGGATTTGTGGATTTTGACCGTGCGCTTGCAGCGTTTTCCGCTTACGCCGTAAAGAAGAAGGGCGGCGGAACAGTAGTGACAAGTGTTGAAGCATCGATGTGCGTTGAAAAGATGGTTAAAGCAGAAGGCGGCACAGTTGTGAGAACACGGGTTGGCGACATTTACGTTTCCGAAGCCATAAAGCGTTGTAATGCTGTTTTCGGCGGCGAACCCTGCGGTGCGTGGGTGCATCCAAGCTTTCATTATTGTCCAGATGGACCGCTTTCTGCGGTGCTGATGCTTAAGGCTTTGGAAGAGGAAGGCAAGGGTTTGCGCGAGTTTGTTGCTGAAGTGCCTGAGTACGTGACGCTGCGCGAGAACATGACTTGCAGAAACGACTTGAAACAGCAAGCGATTGCAAACATTGAGAAAACCATAAAGGCAGCTTTTCCAGCGTTTACGGATTTTTCAACTGTTGACGGCGTGCGTTTGGCTCTTGAGAACGGTTGGCTTCTGATTAGGGCTTCGGGGACTGAGCCGCTTATCAGGTTGACTGTGGAAGGTGAATCGTTAAAAGTAGCCAGCGACATAATGGCACAAGGCAAGACATTAGTCAAAAAGCATGTTGAGGCTGGATAAAAATGAAGGCTGTACTGTTAGCTGCAGGGGAAGGCGTGAGGCTTCAGCCAGTAACGGCTACGAGACCAAAACATTTGATTTGCGTAGGCGGAAAACCGATTCTGCAGCACTGCTTGGAAGCGGTGAAAGCTTGCGGCATGACTGAAGCCGTAATCGTTACGCATTATATGGGCGATGCGATTCGCCAGCATTTCGGCAACGGCGAGAAACTGGGCTTAAAATTGGAGTATGTTGAGCAGGCGGCTGTGCTTGGCACGGGCAACGCCGCGAGCGTGGCTGAGCCTTTTGTAGATGGCGACTTCGCGCTGGTTTATGGCGATTTGCTGTTTGCTTCAGACGCTTTAAAGAGCGTAATTGGCTTGTTTGCGGCGGAAAAGCCTGCTGCTGTGATGGCTGTTGTTCCCGTGGAAAAGCCTGAAAACTACGGCATAATTGAATTTGCTGATGCAAAACACGTTAAGCGCATAGTGGAGAAGCCCGCTCCTAGCGAGGCGCCGTCAAACTTGGCTAACGCGGGGCTATACGTGTTCTCCAAGGAGATTTTTGAGGAAATAAGGCATGTTAAAGCTTCTGTTCGCGGCGAATTGGAACTCACTGACGCCCTTTCGCTGCTGGCTAAGAACGGAAAATCGGTTTTGGCGGCTGAAATTTCGAAGACTGATTGGATTGACATTGGCAGGCCATGGGATTTGCTTGAGGCAAACAGTTGGGCGCTGAAGCGCATGGAGCATGCGGTTTACGGGAACGTGGAGGACGGCGCTCACTTGGTGGGTCCTGTGACGGTTGCGGAAACCGCGCGGGTACGTTCTGGAGCCTACGTTGAAGGCCCAACGTTTATTGATGAAGGCAGCGATGTAGGACCGAACTGTTTTATTCGCGCGTGCACAAGCATAGGCAAAAACGTCCGCGTAGGCAACGCCTGCGAAGTCAAAAACAGCATAATCATGGATCGCACGCATGTGGGGCACTTGTCTTATGTGGGTGACAGCATACTCGGCGAGCGGTGTAATTTGGGCGCGGGCACTATAATGGCTAATTATCGTCTTGATGCTGGAGCGGTGAAAATGATGGTTAAGGACAAGGTTGTTGATAGTGGACGGAGGAAATTAGGCGCGATTCTAGGTGATGACGTTAAGACTGGTGTTAACTCGGTTTTGATGCCTGGCGTCAAAGTTGGAGCGGGCAGTTGGGTGGGTGCGAACTTTATGGTTGAACGAGATTTGCCCGCTAACTCAGTAGCTTTGCTGCGGCAGAACTGGGACAAGCGCGAACGAAAAAGTTGACGGCTCAAAAGAAGGGAAAAACGCAAGGCGAGAATCCCAGTTATGTGACTTTTCGTTTGTCAAGAAATCTTGACTAACCGCTGGAGAAGCTTAGTCAAGAAAGTTTGACTAAAAAAGACAGCTTGAGGCTTTTTTAGTCAAGAAACCTTGATAAAAACGCTTTTACAACGGAAACAGCCCATTATGACTGGGAAAAAATATGAGTAAGAGTGTCACTGCAGTGCTTCTGCTCTTCTTACTAACAGCGCCAAACTTAATCATGCCTTTGCCTGCAAATGCTGACCCTAAGACGATTGTTGTTCCAGATGATTACCCAACAATAACTGATGCTGTTGGCAACGCTGCTTCTGGTGACACAGTATTTGTAAAAAGCGGAGTTTATGAGGATAATCTGGTAATAAACAAACCAATATTTCTAATAGGCGAAAATAAAGAAACAACAATAATCATCTGCAAAGACAAAAAACAACCTACTATTCTCGTCAAAGAAAATAGAGTGAACATAACAGGTTTTACAATAAAAAATAATGTTACTGCTAACTCAGGCTCTGGAACTGAACAATCAGCATTGCATCTACTTCACGCTAGCTTCTGCAACATTTACGAAAATCTCATGATTAACGGTGGATACGGCATCTGGCTTTATGGCGCAAACAACAACACCATCGCCCATAATTTGATGTCCGAAAATAATTATGGAATTATGCTTGAATCGTGCTCGAATAACATAATACTCCAAAACACAATTTCTAATTGTTGGACAGGAATCTGTTTAGAAGCTAATGGCAACGTACTGAAAAACAATAACATGATAAACAACAATTTTAACTTGAAAATCGGAAGCCGCTATAGCGATGTAGGATATTACAATGATATAGATGCCTCAAATCTTATTGACGGAAAAAAAGTGTTTTACCTAATTAATCAGAAGAACATAGAAATAAATTCTATACAATTTCCTCATGTTGGCTTTTTGGCGCTCATAAATTGCACGAACATAAATGTAAGAAGCTTGAATCTAACAGGCAATTATGAAGGATTAATTGTCTTTGGCACCTCAAAATTGACTATTTCAAACAATGATGCATATGGCAATTCTGGTGGTATCTCAATACAAAACTCATTTGATATTACAATTAATGGAAATAATATATATAGCAATTCAGGTTCGGGTATATTCGTCCAAAAATCATTTAATTTCACTGTTCTTCAAAATAGTTTTACAAATAATTGGATAGGAGTGCAGGTTTGGGATTCCCACAATTTCAGCATAGTAGGTAACCAAATTGCAAATATGGAATATGTGGGAATCGAGATTCTGGGTTCAGAAAACATCACAATAGCAGATAATGTCATAAAAGATAATGAAATTGGCATAAATCACCGACAATCTGCTTACCCTTCTTATAGCGATCCGACAAATGAAATGATTTCAAACAATCAAATTATCGGTAATAAATATTCGGGCATAAGCGGAAACTCGAATAATTCCACTATAACTAATAATTATGTTTTTGGAAATGGCGGTAGCGGAATACAAGTTGGAACAAATTGCGCCGTAACTGGAAATAACATTTCTCAAAATAAAGCTGTCGGAATGAGTTTTCTGTCAAATAATCTAGTTATGGGTAACTATGTTTCGAAAAATCAGATAGGAATTCAGGCATACTATGGCAATGGAAATACAGTTACAGCAAACAGCATAGTCGAAAATGAGGGCGTGGGAATTCGATTTCAAGGTCATGTAGAGAACAATACTATCTACCACAATAACTTCAACAATAAAGTACAGTTTTACAGTAAGGACTCCACCGCATCCAACGCTTGGGATAACAATAATGAAGGAAACTATTGGAGCAACTACAATGGAAGAGACGCTGATGGTGACGGAATAGGAGACACTCCCTATGTCATTGATGAGAAAAATCAAGACAACTATCCGCTTATGAAGCCTGTAACAATTACAATTCCAACTGCAACACCCACTCCAACACCTACCTCTTCCCCCACTTCTCAACCTACTTCAACGCCTACTCCAACCCCAACGCCCACACAGAACCCAACATCCACCCCGCAACCAGGCGAAAACCCATTAACAAACTGGATGCTTTACCTAATCCCAGTAGCCCTTGCCGCAATAATCATCGCGCTTGTTTTCGCTTGGAAAAGAAAAAAACTCAATAAACCCCAAACAGCGTAAGAATAGACACTGCAGATCAACAGAACACAGTTTCAGCCTATTTATAGTTTAAATAAGGGGGCTATAGATTTTTCCACGCGCTAGAGTTCAAGCCTAACCCAAAAAGAACAGTTAGTTACAGAAAGTTACTAAAAGTACTCAATTTGTTTCTGCAACCTCTCTGCATCGTAGTTTAACGCTGAAGCCGAAAAACACCAATTTAAGCCTCTAAAAACATTGACTCTTAAATAGTTGTTTTGCCCTTTCGTTAGGTTGATTGGAGGTAAAGAAGTGTCTGTAGCGCAAAGAAAACTTTTCACCGAAGTCGCAGCGCTGGTAGATAAAACCGTAAGCATCGCAACCACTACTGGCAAAACGTTCACAGGCACGCTTATCGGCATTAACCCTGACAACATGAGCCTCTGCGTAGCTGAAGCAAAAGACGAAGCTGGCCAAGTGGCTCACAGAGTTTTCTTGAATGGAAACGTTGTTGCGCATATATTAAGCGCAGAGAAACCTTTCGACCTGAAAGCTTTAGCTAACCGCCTTGAAAAAGTGTTCCCGACTATGGTTAAACTGTATGATGATAAGGGTTTCATCTGGGTCATGGACAAGGTAAAACTAACTGAACGAGGCGTTGTGGAAGGCTCAGGCCCAGCAGCCGAACGCGTGCAACGAGTATACGAACAGTTCATGAGCGAAGTAAAGAGCTAAATAAACCAGCGCAGTTGCTGCTCCTCTTTCTTCTTTTCTTCTGTCAAATTCCTTATCAACCCGAAGGTTTCCAACGTTTTCTTTATGTGCTCCGTCGACGCATCAAGCCGCGACAAATCAACATTCAAGCTCAAGCACTTGCCTAAGGCTGTTAACGCGTACCGTGCAGCGTTCGCGTCTGGGTACATGCCCAACGTGTCCACCAGAAGCGCAAAACCCTTCAGTTTCCTCAGCCTGCACATGCCTATGAGGATGCCTGCGACGCCGAATATGTGCCCAACCATTATCTTTGTGCCCAAGTCTAAGGCTTCCTTTACCGTTTCTTGATCCGTAGCTGCACTGTACATTACGGGCACGCTTGGCGATTCGTCTTTTTTGAAGCCGCCTATGGATATGACGAAGCGGCAGCCCAACTCCTCAACTATGTCCAGCACTTTGCCGCAGAGCTCATACTGCCCAGCAGTGGTTAAGGCTTGAGTGTTGCCGTGCCACAGTATCAAGTCGCGTCCTCCATCTTCTCGTTTAACATAATACAGCTCGTTTATGGGCGTATATGCGCCGCCTGTTTCGGTGGTCACGGCGAAATCTTGGAAAGAAGCAGAAACAATCGTGGCAAACCGCTTTGCCTTCAACTCGTTAATCAAATGCAACGTTGCAATATTAGCCACGAACCCTATGCCTGGCAACCCTTCAATCAATATGGGGTCGTTAAGCTTCGGCTTTTCCGTAATTTCAACTGTGCACACCATGTGATTTAAGCTTCCTTTGCATCCGAGTGAATAGTTAGTGACTACTAAGCGATATAAGGATGACTAATGCAGTGTTAGGCAGAGTGGTCATTCGAGTTTGAAATCAAGATTCCGCTGATTACCGCTATGGCAAGTGATGGCCCAATAATCATCCAAGAAATCGCTAGCTGGTAAACGTCAAGTGCAGCTTTGACGGCAACTTCATTTACGATCAGCGGCGCACACACCGTGAATATTGTCAATGCTTGACTTTTCTTCTTCAGAGACATAACGCTGCCTGTGAATCCAACGCCAAATGAGCCTAGCCCAGCCACGCCTAACAATGCCCAATCAAACCCATGCAGGGTGCTGTCAAACCCAACAATTCCCCAGTAAAGGCTTATGAACGAGGCAATTGCCAGCAAAACTCCTCCAAAAATCGAAAAACTCGCTTTACCGAACACAACGGTGCCCTTTGATTTTCTGGACAAGGCAAAGTAAAGTGTCAATAATACTGCAGCACAGACTAAGCAGAGAATTATCGCTGGCGTCCATATAGTGCCGTTAGACTCATGAGCAAAACTGAATCCTTTATGCGCTGGGGTCCACTCTTCCTGTGAAACCTCAACGATAACGTATGCTGTTGGCAACCATATGGAAAAGCTTGCAGTGTAAACGCCACGCACATCAGTTTCTTCCGCTTTAAAACCGTTAATAGTCACGTTTACTCCGTGCGCTGTCTTGGAAATGAAATCCTGTTGCGAAGAATTGGACGATTGCGGCAAGGTTAACCCCTCTTCAGGAACAAGCAAATACGTAACATTCACCGAAACTTCAGTCAGCCCCAACGTTTCCGTGGTAGCGCTCACCAATGCTACGTCGAAAGTATCACAGTAAACCGTAACAGATTCTGATTGAAAGCCGTAAAGACTAGCGTTCCATTCTGCTCCATCTTGCGTAACCGTTCGTGTGGGCGTAAACGTCAAAATAACAGGCACTGAAAAAGAATAGTTAAATGTGGCAAATCCTGTGGCATTTGTTGTTTGAGTAATATTTTCCACGCTGTCACCATGTCCTGTTTTGACTTCTACGGTGACATTCGCGTTCTCAATAGCTTGCCCCAAATTGCTGCCATAAGTCCACACTGCCTGGAAAGGAAGAGAAAAATTCTGCATCACACTCACATGCATTACGGGACTTGGCGTTGCCAGCTTTACAGTGAGCAAATAATAGGATATTGACTGCGCACTTGCGGTTTCAACAAACGGCAAAACCAACACAAGTAACAACAAGCTTACGAGAGTAACCCGAACAGCAGAAATCTGTTTCAAGTACATCTTGGTAGATGTATTAGAACATTTTTATAAGCGTGCCTATGAAGGAACCTGTCAAGCTTTCGATTGGAAACAATCGCCAGCAACAAATTCAACCTATAAAAAGGGGAGGGGGTAGTGTGCAGAGAGCACTATAGCTAAGCTTTCCTGTGCTGGCTCAAGAATTGCCGTTGAAATGGGGCTAATGTTTTTTATAAGCGTAACGAGTGATTTGTTTAGGTTCCCTTGATGAGCTTTGAGACTAAAGAGAAAGATTTGCGCGCTAGAATCGGCAGGCTCGAAACCAAGAGCGGCAGAGTGGAAAGTCCGCTCCTGTTCCCAGTCATAAACCCCAAC
>CAYGYB010000034.1:0-9604 GCA_964354015.1 uncultured Candidatus Bathyarchaeia archaeon | reverse complement strand
CGCAGAGCGAAAATCAAAGCGCCCTTAACCTTGTTGCCTATCGTGGCTGGGTAACATTTAACCACGCCAAAAGTGCGGTCTTCGTTTTTGAAACCTTGAATTTCAACGGCTGGGTACGCGTCTAATTCTGCGCGGCTTTTCAGGTCATAGTCGGTTGTGAGTTTAAGGTTAAGCGTGCCAGGGTAAGGAGTGAAACCCAATTTTTCAATGAACTGTTTCTTGTAGTGTTCTTTCGAAATGTAATAGGCACCTTCGCCTAGTCCAGTGAAAACTGCGCCTTCAAGCGTTATAGAAGGCGGATACGCTGTTTCAATCAAGAAGCGCAAGTTCGAATAGAGTTTACCCAGTTCCTGTGTGCCTTTGTCGCTGATTTTTATCAGGCTGCCTTCAGGCGTTATGGTTCTTTGAATCAATCCTTGCCGTTCGAGCTCTATCAGGTAGCGGGATGCTGTCTGCTGAGAAATCCCCAATTTTTCAGCCAAATACTCTGTTGAAATTTTGGCAGTTCGCTTATGCGCACCTATTTCCGCCAGTTTAAGCAGCGTACCGAGGTGCCGCCACACATTCTGGTCAGTCAATTGCCATGATTCTCCGTTCGCAGCTACAGATAATAGTTTAGGGTTAATATTTAAACGGCTCGACCATGATTGCTCAGCCATGTGGCTTTGGTGTTTGTCAAGAAACGCAATCGCTGAGTGACAGAGTTGCTGCTCTCTTGCAAAGGTAGGTGGTGGATGATTTTTTTGTTCAGTCAGTTAATGTTCTAACGTTTGCGACTTTTCCAGTGTCCGCCCACAAGCCCACGGCTACGCGGTCAACTTTATGACATGTGCGACTTTTCCAGTGTCCGCCCACAAGCCCACGGCTACGCGGTCAACTTTATCAGGGTATTCCTTGTCCAGATAAAGCGTCACGTACCAGTAGGGAATCAGCGCTAACGAGTTCTCGCCTCTCACGTGCGGAAGAAGCACACATGAAACAGGTTCATTTCGCACAATGAAATCGTTTACTACTGTGCCGTCAGCCGTCGTCCAACTGTAAGTTTTCACATAATTTCTTGCAATCTCGATAGCTTCGTCACTTGAAGTGCTAACCGTAGTGGAGCCAATCGTGAATAGGAACCAGCCGTCGTTCAGTTCCGTTAAGACGCGGTTTTCAAAAGCGAAGCTTAACCCCTTTGACTGGAAGTCAATGCCATTTTCCGTGTATAACCATTGAACCTCCGCGGTGGTTCCAATATATGCAATCTTCAGTTTCATGTTGCCATTTGTTATTTCCGTGTTTTCTGTGTCATTGGCCAAGTCTAGCATGTTGCTCATTTCTTCCATGTACGGCGCATCTTCATAGGTTCTTAACCTCTGCAACAGGTTTTTAGCAGCCTCCAAAACCGTGCTGGGTGTAGGCTGAGAGTAGATTGGTGCACCCTCAAACCGTGACAGTAGGTACTTTGATAACTTGTTGTTTCTAAACCTGAAAGACACTTTCATCTGGCTTTCGCTGCTTACAAGCGAGTATGTTGGAAGCTCTTCAACTATCCCTCCTAAATCAGGACGGGTAGCCGCAGCGTTTTCAATGATAGTTGCCTGATACGCGGTAACGTTAATTTGGAGAACATCTCGGAGGAAGCGAATTGCGTCATCTGTGCCAGCGCTCCACGATTTCAATCGGTCATATTCTAACTTTAACAGCTCATGTTCCTTTGACAAATTATTAAAAGAAGCAAACTGCACGAAGTCCATAGTGGACAAGAGAATAATCAGGACAAGGAATACTGCAAAAATAGTTTTCCACTTTAAGGGTAATGCCAAGTGATGCTTTGACGGGACAGCTGGTGCCTCCTCCACAATTTTCATGGTGCTTACAGCGGCTTCTCCGAAGGTTGACAACCTGTATCGCCCATCCTCTGCTTTGGATAAAAGTTCCCCAAGATTTTCAAGGTGATAAGTCAAATGGGAGCTGGAAACCCCAAGCTCTTCAAGCATTTGCGAAAAAGTCAACTGCTTCTTCGAAAGCATGCGGAGAATTTTACGGCGCGCAGGATGCTTCAAAGAGCTAAACATGATTGAATAGATTTCTTCATCTGAACCCGTCGTCATGTCACAGCATCTTCAACCACTATTATAACGTTTACGCCTTAAAACTTTTAGTCAAGAAACCTTGACTAACACGAAAAAATGTTAGTCAAGAAATCTTGACTAAGAATCGCCCACTTAGTCAAGAAACCCTTACAAAAATCCTTTTATTTGGAAAAAAGCCTTAGAATAAACATGTTCTAGGAGTGAAGTGTGTAATGTTCAAGTTAACTTACACTTCCATACAAAGATGGGAAACTGGTAAGCATAGCTGTTCTTGCGCACGCCTAACTATCAGCAAGGTGAATGAGCGATGGTAGGCGCAAGTAGACCGCCATTGTATATGGTAACGTGGCGATGCACCAGAAAATGCGTCGGCAACTGCTTATACTGCAGTTACACGCGTGAATACGCTAAAGACGCGGAAGTAAACACCAAAGCCGCTTACAAAATCGTCGACGAAATTTACGATTTCGGCGCACCCTGGTTTGGCATAAGCGGCGGAGAACCACTAGTGCGACCAGACATATTCGACATAATAGAATACGCTAAAGAAACAGGCTTCGAAGTGAGCTTGATAACCAGCGGGTTTGCCTTCGATAAACAAAGACTATATGACCTTGCTCGAAATGATGTGCACACTGCCGTCAGCATAGACGGAGACAGAGAAGCAAACGACATAATCCGAGGCAGAGGCAGCTACGATAAGGCAGTGCTTGCCATGGAACGATTGTCGGAGAACGGGCTACTGGACTGCGTAGTCACAACTATGACAAAATACAACATTAAGGATTTGGAGCATACAGTTAAGCTGGCAGCGGAGCACGGAGCGAAAATGGCTGTGTTCCACAACATCGTGCCCGTCGGCAGAGCAGGCTCCAACATGCCTGATTTGGCGCCTTCACCAGAGGACTACGAGTGGGCGTTCAACCAAATCTACGACCTGCAAGTGAAGTACGAGCGGAAAGACTTTAAAGTAAACGTTTACTCGCCGTTTTACGCACGGATCGTGAAGCAGAAGAACCCGGCGAATTTCTGGGACTGGTACACAAACCAATTCTTGGGCAAATGCACCATCGGCGGAAACTACATCGGATTAACAGAAAACGGCGACTACAGGCCATGCGGCTTCCACGAAGGCTACCGCGTCGGAAACGTAAAAGACAAAAGCCTGAAAACAGCATGGAATGAGCTTCAACATTCTGAATTTCACCTGAAACTGAGAGATAAAAGCAACATTAAGGGCAAGTGTGGAGTCTGCGAGTACCGTGAAATCTGCGGCGGATGCAGAACACGCGCAGAATACTACACTGGAGACCTGTTTGAAAGCGATCCAGCGTGCGCTTACGTGCCTAAAGTGCTTCGCGAAACATAAGGGCAAAACAGGCAGTGGCTACTTTGCTCAAGCTTGGCGTGAGCAAGAAAGTTGCCGTAGTCTTGATTCTAATAAGCCTAACAGCAGCAAGCATAGTAGCCCCTAAGCCTGTCAGCGCGAGTTCAAAGACAATCACTGTTCCAGACGATTATGCTACGGTGCAAGCAGCTGTTGACAGCGCCAACGACGGCGATACAGTGTTCGTGAAGAAAGGAATCTATCATGAGAACTTGAAGATTAACAAGTCTTTATCGTTGGTTGGTGAAGATAGGGACGCAACCATAATTGATGGCAATTCGTCTGAAAGCTCCAGAACGCCAGTAACTATAACTCATGATAACGTCACCGTTGCTGGTTTTACCTTTCGCGATGGCTGGACGGGAATTCGAGTGAGCCAAGCTAGTTATTGTGATGTTTCAGGGAACAGAATAACAAATGTCCAATACGGAGTAGCACTGTCCAGTGCATCTGGAAATAGCATAACAGCAAACATTATAGATTCAGTCAAGACTAATGGTTACGGTATCGAGTTAAATTATGCTGCTAATAATAGCATAAAACGAAACCAAATAATCTCGGCATCTATAGGCATCGCAATTAGGGACCAACTTCTTTCACCTACGGACGTTGTTTCCAGCAAAAACAACAATGTCTCCGAAAACAGTATAGCAAGTAGCAAAGAGTATGCTATTATGCTCCAATATACTAATGATAACGTCTTCATTGGAAATAACATTTCCAAGTCGGGAATTGGAACGAGCATTTATGTTGCCTCCGACAATTATTTTTACCATAACAATTTCGTCGATAACGCCAAACAGGTTGATGCTAGCGGTGAATGGTACGCTGAAGCATGGGGCTTTAACGTGCCATCAGTAAACAGGTGGAACGAGAACTATTGGAGCGACTACAATGGCACAGATAACAATCATGACGGCATAGGCGATGTCCCCTATGTTATTTACGAGAAAAATCAAGATGATTACCCGCTTATGGCTCCCTCTGTTATCTCAAGCGTTAGCACAGAATTGCCCGAGTTGGCTTCTCCATCACCATCGCCGTCTCCGTCTCCCTCGCTGTCGCCATCAACGTCGCCTTCCCATAATCCTGCGCCACTCTCAACTACAACAATTGTAGCTTTCGCAGTTTCAGCAGCTGTCGTCGTCGCAGGTCTAATAATCTACTTCAGGAAACGCGAACATTAGCCGAGCATTGCGCTCATTCTCCCAGCAGTTTCGCAGGCATCATTGTTTCCCGAGTGTTTAACTGTCGCGTGGGTTTTTCAGAATTTTCTTCAGGCGTCCTAGCAGGCCCAACAAAATCGCAAAAGAGATAAAATGGTGCAGACAGGCTATTTTTCTTTGATTTCGCCTTTTGCAACCAGTTGCTCGTAGTGTTTTCTGCAAGTGTCTAAGGAAACAGCGTGACGCGCACAGAATGTGATGAGGACTTTTTCCACGGGTTCTTGAGGCTTTTTTGCTTGAATCATTTCCTTTAATTCTTGAATATGCTGCTTATCCATTTTTTCAGTCATTTCCGCATTTCCCCGTTCTATACACTTTACGCAGTATGGATTATGTTTTTTGGTTCCGCAAAAGATTCCCGCAGCTACTTTTCGACATGAAATTGAGCAGCTGGTACTTGTCTGTTTTCAGCTCAACATGTTTCGGCTTTTAGTCTCTTTTTGCTCGCGAAAGTGTATTCAATGAAGGATACAGCCAACGCGACTACGCCTAAGCCGACCACAACCAGCGTCATAGAGTCAAGCATGCGAATTCACCATTTTTTGCCCCAGTGAGTTCAATCGCATTTTTAAACTTTTAGCTGCCGTTAAAGCCATTTTGGCATGAAAACTCACGCGTAAGCATTAGCGCAGTGCGTTAACCACAAACTTAAAACGGTTGTGCGCTAATCGATAATGTTGTGGGTTTTTTGAGTAGACGCCGCCTTTTTGACATACCAGAATGCAAAAACTGCATTTTCAAAGGAAGCCCTTACTGCTGGAACCAGTGCCCATACAACATTTGGCGAAACCCCTGAAGCAAGTCGCAACTACAAGCGATGCTGTCGTAGTGAAACGCGCTTAAGCGAAAGCATATTGCCAAAAATGACATATAACGATGCTGGCACAAACGTTTTATTAACGATTCAGCATACGCTATTTCAACGAAAGGTGGAAGAAAGGAGAAGGCTTCCATCACATTTTTCTTTCCTCATCAACTCTTTGTAGCTTAACATGAATTGGCTGTTCTCTGCGGTAAGCTGAAAAAACAGGATGGCGCAGACGGCCGCTTCAGCAAAACGCGCTTCGCAAGTTTTAGCTTAATCGGGTTATTTTAGGCTTAACTTCGCCCTCTATGCCAATAGCTTTTGCTTCCTGAACCTGCAACATGCAATCTGTCTCGTACGCGTCGTTGAACACTTTATAGTCTATCATGTTGAGGAATGCAGCGTCAACAGAAACCGGCGAGTCAGCAGCGAAGATGCCAATGTCCTTCATTATGACTTCGCCGGGAGTGGTCAAGCAGTCACAATACTGTGTAATGTCCTTGGCGAAACTCACGTACGAAACCTTCCCCCTCTTGAAAGTGGATAGCACGCCGTACGCCGCTGAAGCAAGCGCCCTGCAAAAATCCGCTTTGTGCGTTAATTTTATGGCGCCTGTGGAGCAAGCCTCTGCGCACATGGGGCAGCGCATGCACAAAGGCGACACGTTTCTAGCCTTTTTCTCGATAATCTCGGGCAAGTTTCGCGGACAGATTTGCTTGCATTTGCCGCAGCCTATGCACTTAGACGTGTCTATTTCCAAGCCTATTGTTCGGTGCTGCCGCAGCTTACCCGCTTGTGATGTGCAGCCCATGCCTAAGCTTTTTATGGCGCCGCCGAAGCCGCTGAGTTCGTGCCCCTTATCATGCGACACGACGATCATTGCGTCAGCTTCAGCGATAACGCCCGCTACCTCGATTTCCTTGAATGTACCCTTAGTTTTCACGGTTCTGTAGTTTTCGCTTCGAAGTCCATCTGCCACGATGAATGGCGCCATGTTAAACCCATTCGTCAACGCCGTAATCATGTGGTCGTACGCGTTGTTGCGTTGAGCGAGGTAATACGTGTTGGAGTCGGTGAGGAACGGTTTGCCGCCTGCTTCTTTGACTCTTTGCACTATGTCATGCACGAAAAACGGTTGCACATAATACGGGTTGCCTAACTCGCCCACGTGCAGTTTGACGGCTACCAAGTCGCCTTTTTCCACGTAGTCAAACGTGCCTGCTGCGTCATAGAGGCGATTAACTTCCTTCAGCAGGTTACGCTCGGTATTCCATTCAACGAGATGAACGGTCAAGACATAGTCCTCCCTGTTAAAGATATTACATGCAAATAGGATATTTAAAAGAAGCAGAACCAGGTCTGCTATAGCGTGCAGGGCAACAGATTCTGGCGGCTCCGACGGGAATTGAAACCTCCAAAGCGAATCATCCTCTCATATAGAAAAACTTTTGAAGCTATTGCCCTTAAATAAGGGTAAATCAGCCAAAATAAAGAGACCCGAAAACAATGAAGAAGCGAAAGCTCCTTTTAACTCTCTGCATAACCGCGCTGTGCACTATACTAGTAGTAACGCTACTGCTATACACACTAAACCCGCCGACCGCTTTGCAACGCGCAATCAACTTCATCAATGGGTCGCACGAGCCGTACGCCCTGCTCTGGCTCGATGTAATGCACCGACGCTTCGGAATCGAGGCATTCGCCGATGCCTTGCAACGCTACGACCAAGAGTTAGCTGAGCGCCCAGATGAGGCGCCTTTGCTGCGCGTATTTCGTCGCATCGCCGACCACGACAACCAGCTGCAGGATGGGGACTTGCAGGCGGTGGTCATCGAAGTCGACCGCATCACCGTACCCGCCCTTTATTGCGATCAACAAGGGCTAGCCATCAATTACCCTGCAATGCTCGAAGGCGCCGCGGTCCAGGGGAGGTACATGCTGACGCACGCGTTGCTGGCCTGTATCTGGATTCAGGAAAACGGCTGTGAAGTGCCACTGTCCGCTAGCTTCATCAATGACATATACCGTGCCACCGCTACGCTGATTGGCGACGATCCTGTGGTGGATGACCTTGAGCTTGAGGCTGCGGCGTTTCTCTACCTGGCGGGGCAAGGCGCGCTTGTCAACGATGCCTTTATCAACCGCGTCATCGCAGTCCAGAATTACGATGGGGGCTGGCTGCTTTCCAGCGATACGCCAGGCAAGTCGGATTGGCACCCCTCAATCTTGGGGCTCTTTCTCTTGCTGCACAGGGAATACCCCGCAGACTCGTATCCGCCGATGCTCGCTCCCGCGTCCCCGTGACTCGGCAAAAAACTACTGGAACAGGAAGCAGCAACACAAAAATAAGTACTTTTTCGCACTGTTGGTGGCGGGCCCGACGGGAATTGAACCCGCGACCCCCGGATTAAAAGTCCGGTGCTCTAGCCTGACTGAGCTACGGGCCCTTTCCAATGCGCTGTGTCGCTCATAGAAACAACAAGAAGGGGTTTTTTAGCGTTTCGATTCAAGCTGCCAATTCACTTATGAAACTCGGCAAATTGCGCAGGTTCGCACTAGTGGTTAGTTCGTAAAGAGTGCGACCGCAACGTTTTTACCTGAATATTTGTATTATATTCATGGGGAGATGTTGTTGCGTAGAAAACTGCTCCTCTTTGGCATGGTTCTTTTTGTTTTGTTATGTTCTTCTTTAGTTGTTTCTGTTGATGCGGCTTCGATGTGGAGCAGAACATATGGAGGAACAGGGAATGATATGGCTTACTCGCTAGTTGCTGCGTCCGACGGAGGATACGCAATTGCAGGCATTACTGATTCGTTTGGTGCTGGGAGCGCTGATTTTTGGTTGGTTAAAACTGATGCGCTTGGGAACATGGAGTGGAACAGGACATACGGCGGAACGGGGTATGACTGGGCGTCCTCGTTGGTTGCTACGTCTGATGGAGGATATGCAATAGGTGGCACATGGAACTACCTCTACGACCTGGTCTCTCTTGATCCTAGTTATTGCGGTGATTTTTGGTTGGTCAAGACTGATGCAAATGGGGTTATGGAGTGGAACAGAACATACGGGGGAACGGGGAATGACAGGGCGTCCTCGTTGGTTGTTACGCCTGATGGCGGATACGCACTAGCTGGTCGCACAAACTCGTTTAGTGCTGGTGGTGATTATGATTATTGGTTGGTGAAAACTGACGCGTTTGGAGACATGCTGTGGAACAGGACATACGGACCGAGACGGAATGCCTCGGAAGTATACGGAACAGCAGATGACTGGGCGTCCTCGTTGGTTGCTACATCTGATGGAGGGTATGCAATAGGTGGCACATGGAACTACACTAGTTTTGTTGGTGGTGTTTTTGGGTTGGTGAAGACCGACGCGCTTGGGAACATTGAGTGGAATCAGACATACGGCGGAACATGGAGTAGCGAGGCATCATCATTGGTCGTAACTACTGACGGGGGGTACGCAATGGCTGGTTACGCACAATTCACTGGAAGCACTGATTTTTGGTTGGTCAAGACTGACGCGCTTGGAAATATGCAGTGGAACAGAACATACGGAGACCTAGGAGAAAATGTTGAGATGGCTTCCGCGTTGGTTGCTACGTCTGATGGAGGATACGCAGTAGCTGGCCGTAAAATGTTCGCTGGTCCTGGTTGGGATAATTTCTGGTTGGTGAAGACTGATTCGTTTGGGAATATGCAGTGGAACCAAACATACGGAGGAAACGCTATTGAGTCTGCTGATTCGTTGGTTGCTACATCTGATGGAGGATACGCGCTAGCAGGCCGCACAACCTCGTTTGGTGCTGGCAGTGATGATTTTTGGGTGGTTAAGACTGATGAGTTTGGTGTTCTTCCAGAGTATTCCTCATGGCTCATTCCCGCATTAGTGCTGACGGCAACTGCGTTAATCATAATCAACAAAAAACGGCTACTCCATAAACGCTCATAAGAGCCTCGGCATCGCAGTTATCTTTTTTCGCCGCTTAGAACGTACTGTTTGCTGGAACGCTGGAGAAAAGTGCAGTCTTTCCCAAGCACAACAGTTCCAGCACTTTCCTATTTGGAGCCTAATAGTGGTTCTATGCAGAAACCTATAGGGGGT